>JANWVS010000005.1 GCA_025056835.1 Gemmataceae bacterium
GTTCGAGCGGATGGCCCAAGCGACCGGTTTCGGCTTGGCCGACGACCTGCGGCGCCGCAGCATCGCCATTTATCGTCGGGCCAGCGCCTATGCCGGCGCGCGCGGTTTGATCCTGGCCGATACCAAGCTGGAATGGGGCCGGCTGCCCAGCGGTGAATGCGTGTTGATCGACGAAGTGCTGACGCCGGATAGTTCGCGGTATTGGCCGGCCGACAGCTATCGCCCGGGAAGCCATCCGCCTTCGTTTGACAAGCAATTTGTCCGCGATTGGCTGGAGAGCACGGGCTGGGACAAAGCCAGTCCGCCGCCGCCCTTGCCGGATGATATCGTGGCCAAAACCCGGGCCAAATACTGGGAGGCCTACCGGAGGCTGACAGGGTTGTGTCAGTAATCCCAGTCGCCTGCCGGCTGCAAGGCCCGACCCTGGGCATCGTAAAACGCTTCGTGGAGGAGGAACAACTCGCGAGTTTCCAAGCCGAGGGCGTGCAGCTGCCGACGCAATTGCTCGTAAGCATGGGGGCCGAGGCGGCGACCCAGCAGGGCGCGGAGATGCTCGGCACAAAGGTCCATCTCCACCGGTCGGCGCGAGTGGAGGGGAAACGTGAGATAGCGGAGGGTCCCTTGGTGATGGCACACGGCGCAACGACGCCGCTCGGTCTTCTCAATCAGCGGCGCCGCCTCTCCCAAGGCCAGTAGTTCAATACAGCTGGGGCAGTACGACTTGCCCGCGATGCGGTCCCAGCGGCGGCTGTCGTCGCCGCACCGGCTACAGGCAATTTTCGGAAACACGCTCCCCACAGGCGCCAGGCGCAGACTGTCCATAATCATGAGTCTCTCAGTCAAACGGTGCGCGACGCGCCGCCGTCGATCACTGGGCCGGGCAGAGGGATTTATCGGCTCGGGGCGCGGCGGGACTGCGGCGGCAGGAAAAAAAAGCCGATCTTCGCCGTGGGGAATTTACGTATCTTGCCGGGACAGGCTGAATTACCAACCCCGCGGCCGTCTTGCCGCAGGGCAGTTCGATTGTGCCATGCGTTCTCTGGCCTCGGACGTCCACCGGCACGGTCCGTTCGAAAAATGACGGCTCGCGCCACGATCGAACGCCCCTGGTCTTGCCCGCGACAACGCCCGGCGAAGGAACCGCGTGCGGCAGCGGCCGCTCGGCGGGCGCTCCACCCGATCTGGGGCGGCGTATCGTTTAGTTGCGTGCCAGGCGGCGAAAGAGGGCCAGGGCGATGATGAGCATCAGGGCGTTGGCCGCCCAAATGCCGTACACGGGCGGCACTTGCCGAAGTTTGGCCAGGTTGATGCCGCTGAGCAAGAGAGGATAGTAGAGCACAATGATCGGCACGAAGCAGGTGATGAAGGCGCTGAGGTAATCGCTGCGGCTGAACCAAATGCCGACCGGACAGCCGACCAGAACGAAACAGAGGCAGCCGAGGGCGAGGGCGGGGCGCATGTGAAACTCAGCGTCGATGGCTGCAATCAACAGGTCGTGGTGGCGCATGACGTAGCGTAGGTTACGCATGTGCTCGTTGAAGGGGTTGGGCAGGCTGCCGAGATTCTCTTTGGCCTGGATCGCGGCAATTTCGAGCTTGGCCTTGTCGCGCGCCTCGACATAGCGCCGGCGGAAATCGAAAAGCTCCAGCCAGGTCATGTCGGTGGCCCGGAACTTTTCCTGACTCTCCAGGTCAGGCGGCAGCTCGACCGGCCACGCCTTGTGTTCCACGTAGCCGACGTCGATGCCGTTCTCGTTGCTGATCCAGCAATCGAACATGTGGACCCAAATGACCTTTTCGGCACGCTCGACGCGCAGCTTGGCTTCCTTGGCCCGGGCGACGACGTCGATTTGGTTGGTTTTGGGATCGCGGCGCATGAAGTGGGCGTCGCGGAGGATGTCGCCATCGACCGATTTCACATAGATGGTGTAATTGATTTTCGGGTGTTGCAGCCGGCCTTCCTTGCGGAGCACCGCATACAGATAATCCTGCACATTGGCCAACACCTGGCCGCGCAGGGCAAAGTGCGTGACGGGAATGATGTTCAGATACAAGGCCATGGTCACGATGCTGGCCGCCAACCCCAAAAACAGCGCGGGGACGACAACCTGGCCGATGTGGACGCCGGCTGATTTAATCGCCAGGATTTCGTTGTCCGCTGCCAAGCGCCCGTAGACGATACACGTCGCGAAGAGCGTTGTCGTGGGCAGGGTGTAGGGGAGCATGTTCGGCAGCAGCAGTGGAATCGCTCCGAGGATTTGTCCCGGTCCTAGGCCGTGCTGCGTCGCCTCGGCGATCAGGCCGGCCAGCAGCAGCAGACTGGTCAGGGCGGTCCAGGCGAGCAAAAACACCTTGACCAACTCGGCCAGAATCATGCGATGAATCAACTTCCAGCCAGGCACGCTTGCCTCCCTCTGAGCCGACCGGCGGAGCGGCAGCGCCGCCGGCGTCGCCGTCATTTGCGGTCCCCACTCTCAATCAACGCGGGGGACGGCTGCGGCTGGCGGGGCGTTTGAAGCCCCGGACCGCCGCGCCAACGATCGCGCAGGTGCAGCAACGGATCGACCACCACCGGCACCGGCTTCTTGGTAAACTTGATGTCCTTGCTGTCGCCGCTGATCTTGCCGTGGGCCTCGACCGTCATGAAAAAATTCTTGCTGAGCATCGGCGGCACGCCGCGTACCGCCGGCGGAAGCAACTGCTCGATGCGCGCCCAACTCGGATACAGTTCCAAGCGCAAATCGGTGCCGTCGAGATTGATCTCGCCCTTGCCGGTGAAGCTGACCGCGTTGCCGTACAACTCCAAGTGGTCAATGACGGCCCGGCGGCCGCGGATGGCGAAACGGGCGTGCAGTTCTTCAAACATCGTGCGGTCGGGCCAACGAAGCCCGAGAAATTTGATCAGGTCGAGCAGAAACGGCAGGTTCAGGAGCTTGCCGTTGGGCATGTCGAGGGTGCCGTGGCCGTCGAGCGTGTTGATGTCGCCGCCGACGCCGACCAGATACAACCGGGCAATGCCGACGCCGGAAACGCGGGATTCGCTGCCGAGGTTGCGTCGGCCGAATTGCTGCAAGTCGATCTGCGAGGCCGTCAGGTTTAGCTCGTAGCGAGGCACATCGGTGAAATCGAGGCTGACCTGGCCCGCGACATCGCCGCCGTAGATGGGCGCCTTCAAGTCGAGCAGCAGCAGTTGTGGTTTGTTCTCCTTGATTTGAAACCGTCCTTGGATGTCGTGAAACGGCTGGTTGTACAGGGCGGCGTGGTCGATGAGAAGATTGCCGGTCAGGCCGACGATTTGCTGGCCGTTGTGGCGGCCCTCACAGGCCACCACTCCCGTGACGTGGGTGAACGGCAGTCCGACTGTCAGTCGCGCGTTCTTCAACCAGGCCTGGCCTTTCCAATAGACATCGGCCGAGGCCCCCGCCTGGCCGCTGTGGGCAAGGATCAGCTGCGTTTTCACGCGGAGCGGATCGGAGCAGCGCAACGCGGTCGCAGCCTCGCGCAATTTCGCAGGCAGGGCCGCCAGCAGCTCCGCTTCCAGCCGCACGTTCTCGGCCTGTAATTCCGGTAGATCGGCATACAAGGCGCCGCTCGGGTGCAATTCTGCACTTCCCTTGTCCAAATACACGCGCGCGTCGCCATGGTGAGCGCTGAACTGTCGCAGTTCGAGCCGTTGCTCCTGCAAATGGAGCTTGCCCGCGACGCCGTGCAGGGAGAACGGGAAGCAACGCGGTCGGATCGTCGGTCCCTTGACGTCGATACGGACTTCCAACTCGTGGAGCTGTTTCCCGCGGCGGTCGATGGCGGCAGTGAATTCCGCTCGCCCCGAAGGTTGAAACTCTTCCCAAGCCTTGTATAGCCCCGGCAGGTGTTTGAGCGCGTCGCGTAGATCGGCGTCCAGGGCCAGGTTCTTGCTGGCCAGCTCGACGTAGACGCCCGGCTTGGCGTGTCGTTGGTCCGGCTCGAGCGACCGGCCCCGGATGGAAATGATGCTGTCGCCGTGCTTGGCCGTGAAGCCGTGCAACTCCCATTGCGTCGGCGACCAAACGTCAATGAAGCCGTGGACATTGGTCAGCGCGTAAGGGAATTCGTCCCAGCAGGCTGAGCCATCAAGCAGGCAGACGTGGTATTCGCCCTGGAATTTGTCGTCGTGGGGCCGCCGCCGCACCTGGGCTTTGACATCCACGTGGCCGGCGACACGGAACGACTCGGCCAGCGTCCGAACCTGGTCCGGCAACGCCGCGATCAAGGTCGCGTCAACCGGTATCTTTCTCGCTTGGATGTCGAACAGCATATCCACGCGCGGACCGTCGGCTTGCCAGCGGCCCTTGATCTTCACCGGTCGCTGGGCCGCTTGGGCGGTCAGGTCGGCAGTGACGCGGAGCGTCGGCAGTTCGCATTGGATCGTGCCCTGCACGTCGTCCAAGGGATAAGGAAATGCCTTGAAGCGGGCGGCGATCCCTTGGGGCATCACTGTGACGCGCGACGGTGCGCCTTCGCTGTGCGGCACCCAGTGCCCGTCGCGGCGGCGCAACTCGGCTTGGATGCTGACGCGCCCCTGAGGCTGATACAGACTGATCAGGTGGCGAAGTTTTTCAGGAAGTGGCGCGCGCGCAAGGTCGTCGACGGCGACGTCATTGGCGTGCAGGACGAGCGTGCAATGATCCGCCGGCGCCGGCATCCGGGCCGAACCGCTGCCGCGCAACCGGGCGCTGCCCATCGTCGCCGCGGCCTCCGCGACGCGCAGCTCGGAACCGTCGAAGCTCACTTGCGCTTGCAATTGCCGCAGCGGTAAGGGCCAATCGGGATGGCTGACGCTGGCATCCGCCACCCGCGCGTGAACGACATAACCCCATGCCGGTTCGGCTGCCGCTTGATAGACCACGTTGGCTTGCAGCCCGGCTCGTCCTTGGACTTTCCAGCCGTGGAACTTCCAGCTCGGGACAAAGTGCGCGAACTGCTCCAGCAGCGCTCCATCGAGACGGAAGTCGGTCGCTTTCACGGCAAGGCGCAGCTCGTTGCTGCTTTTTTGCCATGTGCCGTGCACCTGGACCTTTCCCAACCAATCGCTGTGCGCCAAGCCGTCGATCGTCACGACGTCGATGGGATCATTGATCAACGTCACCTCAGCCTTGGTCAATTCCAGCTTCCGCGGCGCACTTTCATCGCGACGGTCTTCGTACTGAATGACGCCGTGATGAATGACGATGGTCGGCAGCGTTTGGCCCGGCGGCATGGCTGCGGCCAACCCCGCCACATTCCACTGTCCCTTAGCGTCGCGCACCAGGCGCAGCCGCGGCCGATGGAGTTCGATTTTGCGAAACGACAAGCGGCCGTCGAGCATCTTTTCCTTGTCGTGGAACAGCACCGCCGCGGGAAAATGGGCGACCTCGTTGGTCGGATCGTTGCGCCGCACCAGCCGCAGGCCATGAACTTTGATGTTTCCTAAGAGATGCAGCGACGCGGCGTCGATGCTCACCGCGGCGCCGGGGAACAACTCGGAGAATTTGGCGAACACCTGAGCACGCACGGCCGCGGGGTTGGTCCAGTGTTGGTAGGCCACAACCCCGAGCAGCACGCTCGCCGCTACGCTAAAAACCACGCCGCGGACGAACCATTTGTGCCACGCCATGCCTCATTCCCGCCCAGGCTGTTCCGTCCTTGGTCGTGCGCCCCGCCATGACGGCCCCTGGCGAGGCGACCGAAGGCCGCGCGATACTACGGCAAATGCGGCCGGGGGTCAACATCCACTTGAACGACCGAGGCCGCGGCTTTGGCGGCCGACGGAGGCGGCTCGGCGACAGGGATGGTTCTTCCTAACATAGCGACATGGGAAAACGGCGGTACTTCGCCAAGAGAGGACGATGACGATGTCTTGGTCGGCGGCCTGGGCTGCTCTGGCCGGTGTAGTTGTCGCGAGTTGTTGCCTGGCGGGGCCGCTCCAGCCGTTCGCCCCGAAGTTAGGGTACCGCGACTTCGAGTTTCGGCCATTTCAGGCGCAAAGCCACCATCTCGACGTCAAGGGCGGCGAACCTACCCAGGTCATCGTTTTCGGAATTACTTCATCGCCGATGGGAGTCTACGTCTACGATCCCCATGGCAACTGCGTAGCGCACGACGATGCTTCCACGGACCTGATTGTGGACAAGCTCCTGGTCGAATTTCACCCGCCGCAGACGGCCGGGTACGAAGTCGTAATCCGCAACTTGGGGCGCAAACTCACGCAAGCCGAAGTCGCCATTCGTTGACCGGAGACCGTGCCGTGACCCTGCACCGCTGGCTGTTTATCCTGTCGTGTCCTCTGCTGTGGCTTTCGGCGACGCGCGCCGGACCCGTCAAGGGGCCTATGCTGGTGGGCGACATCCGTTTGCGGCCGGCGGGGGAGAAGGAAGCGGTCCACATTCTCCCGCCGATCGTCTTTGCCGGCGGACAACCGGCCCGCGTGGTGGTGCGCGGCGACCACAACCCGGTCGTGCCGCTGGAGGTTCGCGTCTATTCGGAAGACGGCCGACTGGTGGCCAGCGACCGCCGGGAGTACGACTTGCTCGCCGTGATGTGGACGCCGCCTCGGACCGCCGAGTATCGGATCGAGGTTCATAACCTGGCGCCGTATGACGCCTACGAGCGTTTTAAGGAAGAGACGAAATACACCGCCATCCACATCGTGCTCCGTTGACCAAAGGCAGCGTCGGCCGTGGCTTGGGCCGTTGTGGAGACGCCGGCTGCGGAACGGCGTCGTGCCCTCAGGCGGAGAGCTTTTGCGCGCGGCGTCGGACAATCGCGGCGATGTCGGCCCAGCGGAGCACGCAGGCGCCCCACGTCAGGCCGCCGCCAAAGGCCACCAAGAGGAAGTGATCGCCGACCTGCACGGGCCGCGAGTCGAGGAATTCGCCCATGGCCAACGCGATGGACGCGGCTCCGGTGTTGCCGTGGCGGTCGACGTTGATGAACATTTTCTCGGCCGGCAGGTCGAGGGCCTCTTGCGTGGCGGTGAGGATGCGCAAGTTGGCTTGGTGGGGAATGACGGCGGTCAGCTCGGGGAGCGTCAGGTTGGCCTTCGCGAGCGCTTCCTTGGCGGTTTGGGCCATGTTGCGGACGGCCATTTTGAAGACCTCGTTGCCGCGCATCTTCATGTAGTGGGCCTTGCGGGCAACGGTGTCGGCCGAGGCGGGCAGGGCACTGCCCCCGGCTTCGATCACGAGCATGCGCTCGATGTCGCCCCGACTACCCAAGGCGACGCTCAAAACACCCTCGCAGTGCGGCGTCGCTTCGAGCACCACAGCGCCGGCGCCGTCGCCGAAGAGGACGCACGTGCTGCGATCTTGCCAGTTGACGAAGCGCGTCAGCGTTTCGCTGGAGACCAACAAGACGCGCCGGGCCGCGCCGCCCTGGATGAATTGGCTGGCCACGGCCAAACCGTAGATGAAGCCGCTGCACGCGGCGTTGAGGTCGAAGGCGCCCGCCTGCGTGCAGCCCAGCTGTTGTTGGATCAGACAGGCCGTCGCGGGCAGGAGATGGTCCGGCGTGGTGGACGCACAAATGACGAGATCGATCTCGCGCGGCAACAGTTCGGCGCGTTCCAGCGCGCGTCGGGCGGCGATCACTCCCATCGACGACGTGGTCTCGTCGGGAGCGGCGACGCGGCGTTCGCCGATCCCGGTGCGAGTCCGAATCCAGGCATCGCTGGTATCGACCAGTTCTTCCAGGTCGTGATTGGACAGGATGCGCGTGGGACTGTACGACCCCCACCCCGTGATTGCCGCATGATTCATCATGATGGAGATTTCTCCGGCCCGACGCCGGTGTTCGCGGGCGCGGTCAATCGGGACTTTGCCGCGTCACCTTCGATCGGAATCCCTTGAGGTTGTCTTGTTCTTCGACGGGGCGAACAATGCGGAAGCCGACGTAGTCCCATTGCGTCAACCACCAGACGCTCTGGGGCCGTTGCGGATCGAGTTTGATCCACTCCGGCGTCGAACCGACGCGGGCAGCGCTGCGCAGCCGCGGGGCGTCGTCATGCCAGGATCCGCCGCGCACGACATGCGAAAACCGCCGTTCTGTCGGCAGCAAAACGGGCCACAGCGCCGGTTTGTCCTTCGGCATCATTTGGTAATAATTCTTGTCGTAATGATCGAGGCACCACTCGGCGACATTGCCGTACATGTCGTACAGTCCCCAGGGATTCGGCTTGCGGGTGGCGACGGGGTGGGTCTTCGGCTCTTCGTCCTCGCTGGGGGCGGCGTTTTTGATGTACCAGGCGTAGTCGCGCAAGTCCTTGGGATCGTCGCCGAAAAAGTAAGCCGTCTTGGTACCGGCCCGACAGGCCCATTCCCATTCTGCTTCGGTGGGTAAGCGGTAGATCTTGCCGGTGCGTTTGCTTAGCCACCGGCAGTATTCGCAGGCGGCGTGATGCGTCATGCACAGGGCCGGGTGTCTGCCGGCGCCGTGCCCGTAGTACTGATCAACATACGCAGGCGTAGGGCCGGTAAAGGCATCCGGATCGGCCTTCAGACGCTTCTCGTTGATCGACCAATGATTGACGCCCATCTCCTTGAGCCAAACTTCGTATTCGTCCCACGTCACTTCGGTCTTGCTCATCCAAAACGGCCGGACAGTGACCCAATGTTGCGGCCCTTCATCGGGCTGGCGGCCCGGTTCGTTGTCGGGACTGCCCATCAGGAAGGTGCCGCCGGGGATGGGCACCATTTCCCATTTCGCTTCGAATCCCTTGGCTTCGCCGGCTTCGTCTCCCTTGATGTGTTCGGTGTAGCCCTTATGCTGGAGCTTGTCGACGACCACGTCCGGCGGATTTTGCGCCGCGCCGGGCGCGCGGCGGATCAGCGGCAGCGCCGCCAAACAACTCACCAACACGGCTACTACGATGCGAGGCATGGCGAGGTTTTCGGTCATCCCAAGGGGCAGACATCGGTCAGCGACACTACGGTATTCTAACAAGACAGCTAGCCGGCGGCGTGGAAATTATGCGCTGTCGGGTCGCCGCAAGACCGCACCTGGGCCGGAGCATTGCAGCTTTTTCATGCGCCGGCTGGTAAATGTTGCTCAGGTGACGGTTGCCACGAACACGACGTGCGTGCGGTTGTTTCGTGCAACTGACGACTGACGCGGGAGATGCGCCGCGCACCGATTTTCTCGCCGTCTGTGGCACAAAGATTGCACTGAGGCGAGGCATCGCCGAGGCGGCGATGGGGCTGGCAGAGAAGAGGCCCACCCACACGGATGGCGGCCGTCGCTGGTCGCCGCGGCGCCCGGAACTCGTCGCGGTGGCCGAGGGCGGCTGGTCCGCTCGGCGATCCCAAGTATCCCCCCGGCAGCTGCCCGACTGCCGCTCCCTTGAACCCGCGCTGCCGACCCGGCGCGGGTTTTTCTTTTGTGCCGGCGCGGCGGCCCGCTCTGCGCGGAACAACTTCTACTTTCTTTCTCGATTGCCGGATGCTAAAAGACGATAACACCTGACCCGGCGGAGGTCGGCGTCGGACCACGGAGCCGCCTGTATGCTGCATCACTTGGCACGACTTGCGAACCTAGGCTTGCTCGTGATGACCGGTTGCACGACGCTCTGGCCCGGCGGCGACCACCAGCTTACCCAACCCGCCCCGTCGGCGGAGGTGCAACAAGCCAGCTGGAACCTCCGCAAGGAGTTTCCCGGCAAGGTCCACCTCTTTCGCGGCGGTGCCGGTATTTTTTCGCTGGGGATGGATACCCTCGGCAAGCGGCTCAGCGCCGCCGGAGTCGACAACGAGGTCCATTTCCACTCGCAATGCTGGTTCCTGGCCGACCGCATTGCCCGCGAATGCGCCAATCTCGACGGACCTTTGATTTTGGGCGGGCACTCTTGGGGTGCCGATGCGGCATTGCGGCTCGCCCACCTCTTGGACGCCCGGCGCGTGCCGATCGACCTGATCGTCACCATCGACCCCACGACACCGCCGACGGTCCCCAAGAACGTCCGTCGCGTCGTCAACATCTATCGCGACAGCGGCGCCTGGGACGTGGTGCCGATCTGGCGCGGCGTGCCGCTGGAAAAGGCCCCCGATGCCGCCCACGTCCGCTTGGAGAACATTCACGTCCAGGAACATCCCGACTTGAACCTTCCCGGCCTGAGCCATTCGACCATCGACGATAACCCGATCATTCAGCAAGAGGTCATCAAGCAGATCCTTAAGACGTGTAAGGGAGCCTGAGCCGCCGACCGCTCAGCAGGAGACCGCGACGCCGTCGATCACCACGCGGCATGGCGGCAGCGCTTCGAGAAAATTGCGGCCGTATCCCTTGCTCAAGACGCGCGGATCAAGGATCGCCACCAGGCCGCGATCGCTTTGGGTGCGAATCAAGCGCCCAAAACCTTGCTTGAGCTTGATGATCGCCTGAGGCACGGAGTAGTCGAAAAACGGACTGCCCCCGCGGGCCTGAATCGCTTCACAACGGGCCTCGACGATCGGCCGGTCCGGCGGCGCAAAAGGCAATTTCGTGATGATGACGGTCGACAACGCTTCGCCGGGAACGTCAACGCCCTGCCAGAACGTCTCGACTCCGAAGAGCACCGCCGCGGCGCCGTGGCGAAAGCGGTCCAGCATCTGTGCCGGGGGCATGCCGTCGGCCTGGCAGAGCAACTCGAAGCCCTCGCTGCGAAACCACTCACGCAGCCGCTCGGCCAGCCGCTCCATCATCTGATGGCTGGTGAACAGCACAAACGCCCGCCCGTGGCTGAGGCTGACGAAGTATTGAATCTTGGCGGCACAAGCCTGTTCGTAGCGCTCGGCGTCGCCCGGATCGGGCATGCGGCGAAAGAGATGCAGCTCAACTTGCTCGCGATAGTTGAACGGACTGCCGAGCTGGAGGGTGGCGGATTGTCCGGGAAAACCGAGCCGCCGCTGGAAGTACGCGAATCCGTTCCGCCCGCCGACGCTGAGCGTGGCGCTGGTAAGGACCACGGTCGGCACCCGGTCGAACAACAGTCTGCGGAGCAGGGGACCGACATCGATCGGTGCGCAGGCCAGCGTCAGGCGTTCCTGTCGCGTCGGGGGGCCTTCGAGCCAATAGACCTGGTCCGCCAGCTTCTGGTGCAGCCAATGGTGGACGGCCTCGCCCAAGGCCTCGCAGCGGTTGGCGGCGGCCTCAATTTCGACTTTTTCCTCGTCGTTGTCGACGTTCTGCGCGATTCGATCCAGAGTGTTGGCCAGGCTGGTCAGCTCTGGCGAGAGCACGTCGGGCACCGGCAGCGGTGTGCGGACGCGCTGGGTCTCCCGCAGCGGCGTTCCCGGCCGGGACTTGGCCTGTTGCCCGCGCCACTCCTGCAAGCTGGCAAAGAAGCGGTCCGCGGCCCGTTGCGTCTCGAACACGCGGCGTTGATCCTCGGCGGTCCCGTACCACGACAGTAAGCCGTGCAGGTGAACGTTGCGTTCGTGAAGCAGCTTTCGCAGCAGATAATCGACCTGGCCGCGGGTCACTTGCAGCCCCAGGTGATCGGAAGCGACGTCTTCCAGCGTGTGGGCCTCGTCAAAAATGACGACGTTGTAGTCGGGCAAGATCGCCTTTTCCACGCCCAGGCTGCGCAGCGCCAAGTCGCTGAAGAAGAGGGCATGGTTGACGACGAGCAAGTCGGCGTCGTGGATTTGCTTGCGGGCCTGGAAGTAAAAGCACTGGTCGAAGTCGGCGCACCTTTTGCCAAGGCAGTTGTTGGAATCGCTTTCGACCAGGTCCCACACGGCCGACGATGGCCGATACGACAAGTCGCTGCGGCTGCCGTCTTTCGATCGACCTGCCCAACGGGCGATACGCTTCAGTTCGTCGAAGCCGTGGTCGTCGGCCAGGAGCGACGGGGCGCGCTGCTGGGCGACGCGCAGCCGCCGTTTGCTCAGGTAATTGCCCCGGCCCTTGACCAGCAGCGGCAGAAAAGGTTCGTCGATGACGCTTTGCAAGAACGGCAGGTCCTTGCGCATGAGCTGCTCTTGCAAGCCGATCGTGTGCGTGGAAACGACGACCCTGCACTCGTCCTGGGCCAAGGCGGCGAGAATGGCTGGCACGAGGTAGGCGAAGCTCTTGCCCGTGCCCGTGCCGGCTTCGACCATGAGATGTCGGCGCTCGGCGATGGCCCGGGCCACGGCGTCGGCCATGGCGAGCTGCTGCGGCCGCGACTCGAAACTGCTCAGCTGGGCCGCAATGGCCCCGCCAGGGCCGAGAATGGCGCGATGCGACATGCAGCTTATTGTCGAAGAATCCGACCGCGACGGGTAGGACGACCGCCGCGATTCGCCGGTCATCCCGGCGCCGGCAGCCAGGCATCGAGGAAGGTCGATACGGGCAGCGCTTCCAGTCGGCTGCGGTCCAGGCACAGTGCTTCCAGCTCGGCCGCGCGCTGGCGGCTGAACGATCGCGCCGCGTTGGCCCGAAACTTCTCCCGCAGCAGCGGCAATCCTTCGACCCGACGGCGGCGGTGTCCCAGCGGGTATTCAATTTCCACCTTGGCCGTGGCGGTGCCGTCGTCGAAAAACACCTGAACGGCGTTGGCGATCGATCGTTTGTCGGGTTCGAGATACTCGCGCGTGTACCGCGGGTCTTCGACGACCTGCATCTTGGCGCGCAACAGGTCGAGACGCGGGTCGGCGGCGGCCGCGTCCTCGTAATGGTCGGCGGTCAAGGCGCCGTGCAGCAGGGCGGCGGCGACGATGTATTGCAGGCAGTGATCGCGGTCGGCCGGATTGTGGAGCGGTCCGGTCTTGCTGATGATCCGGATGGCCGGTTCTTGCGTCGTCAACTCGATGCGGGCAATGCGGTCGATGCGGTCCTTGACCTGGGGATGGAGGCGGAGGGCGCATTCGGCCGCGGTTTGCGCGTGGAACTCGGCCGGGAAGGCGATCTTGAAGAGCACGTTTTCCATGACGTAGCAACCGAGCGGCCGGGCCAGGGTCGGACGTTTGCCGCGGAAAAGGACGTCGGCAAAACCCCACTGCGGCGCCGACAAGGCGCTGGGCAGCCCGGGTTCGCCGGCAACGGCCAACAGCGCGAGCCGGACAGCCCGGCTGGTGGCGTCGCCCGCGGCCCAGGATTTGCGCTGGCCGGCGTTGGGGGCGTGGCGGTAGGTTCGCAGGCTATGGCCGTCGACCCAGGCGTGCGACAGGGCGTTGATCGTTTGTTCCTTGGTGGCCCCCAAGAGAACACAAGCCACGGCCGTGGAGGCGACTTTGACGAGGATGACATGATCCAGGCCGACGCGATTGAAGCTGTTGTCCAAGGCCAAGACGCCTTGGATCTCGTGGGCCTTGATCATCGCCGTCAGCACCTCGCCCATCAGCAACGGCGCTTTTCCGGCGGCCTGGCGCTGCCGGCAAACGAAATCAGCCACGGCGAGGATGGCCCCGAGATTGTCGGACGGATGGCCCCATTCGGCGGCGAGCCAGGTGTCGTTGTAGTCGAGCCAGCGAATGGCGCAACCGATGTCAAAAGCCGCTTTGACTGGGTCCAACTCGAAGGGCGTACCCGGCACCCGCGCGCCGCCGGGAACCACGGTGCCCGGTACGATCGGCCCCAGCATCCGGAAACACGCCGGATATTGAAGCGCCAGCAGGGCACAGCCAAGGCTGTCGAGCAGGCAGTAGCAGGCGGTCTCGTAGGCCGCGGCGCTGAAATCGGCCGCGTCGTGCGCGTAATCAGCCAGGGCCACCAGCTCGGCGTCCGGCGCGGGGCGGAGGTTGCTGTCGGCGTGGGACATCGTGTCGACTCGCGGCGCTTATTCTTCGTCGTCCATCGGTCGCAAGAAGGTCAACGTTTCACTCTGGAGCACGGCCGGGCCGGGCAAGCTGGCCCACCGTCCGGTGAGGCGCGGGTTGCCGCCAACCGCTTCGATGCGGTAAGTGTTGACGCCGCGAATGAGGCCGCGCTCGGTAGCCATGGCCCAGCTGGCGGAAAAGGTGTTGCCTTGGCGGATACCGATGCCGGTGAAGTTCGACCCCGAACCGATGACCCACTGCACGACATAGACATCGCCCTTGCGGCTGATGGTGGCGATGCCGTGGTAGATTTTGCCGCCGGCTTCTTGCCCCTTGCAAACGTAGTAGCCGCTCAGGTCGCCGGCCTCCGGTTCGAGGGTGGCGGTGCTTTTGGCAGTGTCGCGGGCGCGAGGGGCGTCGATGCTGAGAAGGGCGATGAGGAAGAGAACTGGCGCGTACATGGATGCTCCTTTCACCAAGGGAACCGTGACATGGGGTGGATAAACCGCGAGCAGATTTGCCTGAACCGCAGGAAAGTGCCGATCGCGTTGCCCAACAAGCCGCAGGGTACCATCCTGGCGGCGCGGCGGGAGGAATCCATCCCTCTAAACCTGCATTATTTCAACTCCGCCGCCGTGATGCAAGGTCGCTTTTTTCGGCCGGCGACCTTGGAAAGGGGCCGCCCGGCGGGTAAATAAGCCAACATGGGTAATTCTCCCCAGCGCCTGGCGCTTGCGGCGTGCCTGCTCGGCGTCGTCGGCGGCTGCGGCCTTGCCGACTACGAAAAACAAATGCTCGCCACCTACGAGCGCCTCAAGCAAATGGATGACGAGGACCGCGTCCTCGGCAACATGGTCGCCATGCCCAGCGGCAAGGATCCCTTCGGCAACGAAATCAGACCGCCGTTTGTCATTTTCATGCGGGTGCCGCGCTACCTGCGGCCGACGCCGGAATTAGCGGTGATCCACGACCAGGTGGCGCTGTTCCGCTACCCCTGCCGAGCCGATGCCTTCAAGGGTTGGCAAGATTTTAATCTCCTGTTGGCCTGGTCCAAGATCAAAGACCCCTCCGCCGCGCCGCCGCCCAAGGATAAACTCGGCACCGATAAGGGGACGATCGACCAAGGCGCTTCCGGGCCGCCCCCGGATCCGGAATTCACCGTCGACGAATTCCACAAGCGCGTGCAGGGCGCGTTGGTCGACTACATCTTGCGAACGATGAGTTTGCACGCCAACGTCCAAGACATCAAGAAGGCCGATCCCAAGAAGTATCACGTCCTGCGCGACGGCCGGCCGGTCAAACTCGACTTCGAGTGCGAAACTTTCACCGATCCCCGCGGCGCCTCGGTCTTCAAGGTCCACTATGTCTATGCGGGGTTTCGCCAAGCGGCGGTGATTTTCCAACTGCCGACCGCCCTGGCAAGCGACGCCGAGTTCCACAAGATGGTCGAATTCAGCTTGAAAACCGTCAACATCACCCCCAGCGCCGGGGGCCAACGGGCCAAGTTCAACTTTCGAGGATGACCAGCCGCTCCCGGACCAGCACTCCTGTCGCACCATGCGCCGCGACCTCGACGCCCTGACCCGCGAGACGTTTGACGTGCTCATTGTGGGCGGCGGCATCACCGGCGCCGGCGTCGCCTTCGATGCAGCCACGCGCGGCTGGCGCGTCGCCCTCATCGACCAGGCCGACTTCGCCTCCGGCACCAGCAGCGTTTCCTCGAAGCTGATCCACGGCGGTCTGCGCTACCTCGAATACGGCCAGGTACGACTGGTCTATGAAGCGTTGCGCGAGCGCGGCTGGCTGCTCTGGGCGGCGCCGCACCTGGTCCGGCCGCTGCGGTTTGTCATTCCGTTTTTCCGGGGCGACCGCGTGCCGCCGTGGCAGTGGCGCGTCGGCCTGACCGCGTACGATCTTCTTGCCGGCCGGGCCAACATCCGCCGCAGCCGGCCGCTGAGCTTGACCGCCCTCTGCCGCGAGTTGCCCGGGCTGCGCCGCCTTCAGTTGCGCGGCGGCGCCGCCTACTACGACGCCCAGATGGATGATGCCCGCCTTTGCCTGGAGGTGCTGCACTCAGCTCAGGCCCACGGCGCCGTGCTGGCCAACTACGTGCAAGCGCTCAGTTTCCGGACCGCCGCCGGCCGCGTCACCGGCGTCGTGGCGCGCGATCGCCTTGCGGGCAACGACGTTACGATTGCCGCCCGCGTGGTCCTCAACGCCACCGGCCCTTGGGTCGACCAACTCAGCCGACGCACCGGCGAAACGGCGGAGGCGCAGTTGGCCCCCACCAAGGGGGTGCACGTTCTTTTGCCGGACCGCGGCCTGACGTCGGCGTTGCTGCTCTTGCATCCGCGCGATGGTCGCGTCTTTTTCGTCATTCCGTGGTTGGGCCGAACGCTGGTCGGAACCACCGACACGGAAACCAGCCAGGGGCCGGAGGCCTTGACCGTGGCGCCGGAGGACGTCGCCTACCTCCTCGAGGCTTACCGCTACTTTTTCCCGAACGACGGCGACGTTGCCGTGCTGGGCACGTTCGTCGGCCTGCGGCCGCTGATTCGCTCCCGTCCGGGGGAACCGTCGGCCCGCTCGCGCGAGTTCCGCATCTTTTCGTCGTCCGATGGGCTGGTCTCCGTGGCTGGCGGCAAATACACGACCTTTCGGTCGATGGCGGAACGCATCACCG
>JANWVS010000600.1 GCA_025056835.1 Gemmataceae bacterium
ACAGGTGAAATTCCGTCATTGCGCCATCCCATCCGTTTGCCGGCAAGCCGTTTGTCCGCGAGCTTGCCAGCCCTGCTTTTCGGCGGCGCCGCGGCGGCGCGGCCGGCCTGGGTCCGCGAGTGGTCGCTTCATCCCAAGCGCACCCCATGCTCGCCCAAGTCGCCGGCGCCCAGTTTGGCAAAGAACGGCACCTCCCGAGCCATTTCCTGGCGGAGCGACGCGGCATGGAACAAGCCGCGCCGTTGGAGCAACTCCAGAAAGACCTGCCCTTCGCTGCGCACCGATCGCGCCGGCGCCACTGAGCGGTGCAGGGCCTGGGCCAGGTTGGCGTGGTTGACGAAACAGCCTTCTTTCTCCGCGAAGGTGGCCGCCGGCAGGGCGTAGCGGGCCGAGGCCATGAGCGCCGAGGGAAACAAGTCTTGGACGATGCGGAGCGGTATCTTTTGCAGCGCGGCGAGCTGTTCGTCGCTCAGCCACGGCCCCAGGCGCGGCGAATAGCCGCCAGTGAGGTACACGGCCTGGATCTCCCCCGCGGCAGCAGCCGCCACCAGCGCGTCGAAGCCGAGCACCTCCGCCGCGAAATGGCGGAGCACTTCTTCGACCCCGCGGCGATTCGGCACTTTTTCGGCTCGAATGGTAAACAGGATCGGCGGCACCGGCCGGCCGCGGCGGTCTTGCGGGAAATGCTCGTCGTCGCCGCGGCGCGGTACCCAACCCAGGTACAAGCGGGTTGTCGGCGCCAGGCCCTTGATGAACTTCGCGAGCAGGTATGCTTCTTCGCAGGTCAACATCGGCGACAAGACCGCGGCGACTGCCTGGGGCCGCTCCTTGGCCGCCGCCGCCAAATCGTTGCGTAAAGCCGGCAGCAACTTCGACCATTCCGTGGGTTGGCCCTCGAAGCGCGGCTCGCCCCAGCGCTGCCCGTCGTTGACGTAGGCGTAGTCGAACCGTCCCTCGTCGCACATGAACCACCCCTGGGCTTGCGGGTTTTCGCGTGGGCGGAGACGGTAGACGATGTCCTTGTTGGCGTCGATGAAGATGCTGCAACCGGTGCTACAGCCGGGGCAGACGCTCGGCTGCGTCTTGAGGAACCAGACGCGCTGTTTGTAGAGGAAGTCCTTGCTGCACAAGGCCCCGACGGGACAGAGATCGACGACGTTGCCGGCCAGCTTGTTGTTGAGCGGTTCGCCGGGAAAGATGTCGATCTCGCAGTGGTGGCCGCGATGGATGACTTGCAGCTCGGCCGTGCCGCTGATCTCCCGCGTGAAGCGGACGCAGCGCGAGCACATGATGCAGCGATCGGCAAAGAGGGTGATGTGCTCGCCGATGTAGTCCTTGTTGGGGGGATGGTTTTTGTCGTCGATCATGCGACTGGTGGCCCGGCCGTAGCGGAAGCTGAAGTCCTGAAGGAGGCATTCGCCGGCCTTGTCGCAGACGGGGCAATCGAGGGGATGGTTGAGCAGCAGGCCTTCCAGGGTTTGCTGCTGGGCCTGGCGGGCCTTGGGGCTGTTGGTCAGGACGACGGTGCCGTCCTTGGCCGGCGTCTGGCAGGCGGGCACGACGCGCGGCTGCATGGCCACGGTGCCATCGGCTTTCTTTTCGCCGACCTCGACGAGACACATCCGGCAACTGGCGACGACCGAGAGGGCGGGGTGCCAGCAATAGTGCGGGATCGGGACGCCGGCCCGGGCTGCCGCTTGGATCAGGTTGAGACGGTCAGCGCCGATGTCGATCGGACGATCATTGATGAAAACCGTGGCCATAAGGTCGGCTCACCTCAGCATGCGTTGCAGGTCCTCGGGCGACACCAGGCCGACCGAACCGTCGCCGCGGGCGGTCTGGTGGCAGTTCGCTTCGGTCAGGCTCTCGTAGGCGATGGCCGAGTCCGACGTCAGCCGCGCCCGCAGATTCAGCACGTAGTATTTTTCGCGGAGGGCTTCGGCGATCTTGGGAGCTTCGCGTTGCAGGTATTGGATGAACTCGTCCTCCGTGCGCGGATTGCGGTTGAACTCGGTGTGGAACTGTGTGAAGAACATGGCGATGGTCCGCAGCTCGTTTTGCCGTTCCGGGCGATAGCCGGCGGCGCGAATGCTTTGCGACAATCCTTGTTGCGGATGAGCCCCCTTGGCGAACGGCACCCCCTGCGGCGGCGTTTGTGGTTGGGGCGGTGGCTGGGGCGGCTCGGGCGTCGTCTTTTGCTTATCGAACGTAATCCCTTTCAACGGATCGGCCTTGGCCTCTTGCTTGCCTTCCTGGCGTTGGCCGCAGCCGATGCTCGATCCGAGGGCGCC
>JANWVS010000601.1 GCA_025056835.1 Gemmataceae bacterium
ATTGGCTGCGTTGGCGGGCGCAATGCGGCGGCTTGGACGTATCGGCGCCGCCAAGCGGCGTTAGTAGCGCACCACCATGCCCGCCCCGGTGAAGAAATCGTCGGCGTGGCGGTTAAGACCCACGCCTGCCCGCAGATCGAGCTGCCAATCCGGATTGACGCGGTAGGTGAAGCCGCCGTCGGCGTAGTATTGCGGCAACGCCGTGTCGGCACCGACGGGAAAGAAAGCGAATGTCTCCAGGTACATGCTCAGCTTCTTCGTCAAGGCGATTCCTGTAGTGACCGCGTGGGAAAATTCGATGTAGGGCTGCCCCGTGTCGTCGCGTTGGCGGTTCCAAGCCGTGCTGGCGCCTATGGTGAACTGGTCGTCAATCACGTCCCAACCATAGAGGAAATTCATACCCGGCAGGAAGTGGCGGTCGTTAAAAGCGTCGCACCCGGTCGGCACCCGCGCTTGCAAATTGACGCGGCTTTCCGGAAAAACGCCCTTCTGCTCCGTCAAGCCGACACCCAAGCCGAGGTAAAGGTCCTCCGCTCCGCTGTCGCGCCGTTGCAAGGCGGACGACCTTTCGGAACGCACGCCGAGGTTCTGGCCGATCCGCAGTTCGAGCCAATCCACCCACAACCCGACGCGCAAAAGCGCTTCAGGAAACGAATGCGTTTGCATGGTCGCGCCTGCTCGGCGATCGTGGATGAAAGTGTAGCCCATTTCGAGTTGGATCCGACCGGCACCGACGTTGACACTTGCTTCCACAAAGTCCGGCCGATCCGACGCCAACGGCGGCTCGCGGTCTCCGTTGCCGTTGTCTTCCTGTTCGTGATGCTTTCCTACTGTCCATTCCAGCAACACCGACGGCCCTTTCGACTGCCCCTTGACGCCATCGCCAGATTCGGCGCCGTTGAGGCCGTTTGTTGACGGTAAGTTCGCCCCCGCGGCGTTGCTCGGTGGGGTACCGTTGGAGCCGTTTGTTGACGGCGCTCCGGTCCGGTGTTGCCAGGTCCCTGCCTGACAGCCCGTGACGACCAATGCGACGAGTGCCGTGCAAACAGTCATGGATTGGCGCTTGTTCATGACACGCTGCTTTCAAGCCGAACGCCAACGAACAGCTGAGAATTACACTAAGTTCCCGACGTCTGATCTCCGTTCCCCTGCGCAGATAGCCAAGACTACTTATTTCTCTAGGTATAGCTAATTGAAGTTTTTCGTCGATTAGGCCTTGACCATTAGGTTGACCTATAATACAAGTTAGACGAGACTTCAAGGCGAGATTTTCGAGAAAAAGAAGTTACAGCGGATGATTCGATGCGGCTAGCTGTCCTTTGTTGTGGCGGATTTCTCGTATCTACTGTGGTCGGCTGCGGTTCCTCGGGCGCAGGTCACGAGACCTCGCGGCCGATGACCATCGAAAAAACTTTTGCTGGCACCTATCCGGTGAAAGCCGTGGCCACGACCGGCATGGTGGCCGATTTGGTCCGCAACGTAGGCGGCACACACGTCGCGGTCACGCAACTTTTTGGGGCCGACGTCGATCCGCATCTTTACAAAGCGACCGACGGCGACACCGCGAAGCTCGCTGCCGCCGATGTGATCTTCTACTCCGGTCTGCACCTCGAAGGCAAGATGACGGACATTTTCGAGAGTCTGAGTCGCAATAAGCCCTGTGTCGGCGTGGCGGAGAACCTCGACGCCCGTGCCCTCCTCCATGACGACGACGGCGCCATCGACCCGCATGTCTGGTTCGACGTGTCGCTGTGGTCTCAAGCGGCCGGCGTGGTTCGCGAGGCGTTGGCTCGTTTCGACCCCCCGCACGCTGCCGACTACGAGGCCAATTGTGCCCGCTATCAACGGGAGCTGGCGGAACTGCACGCATGGGTGCGTGCCCGGATGCTGGAGGTGCCGCAGACCCGGCGCGTCCTCATCACATCGCACGATGCTTTCCGATATTTCGGCCGAGCCTACGCGACGGAGGTGATGGCTATCCAGGGCATCAGCACTGAATCGGAGGCCAGCGTGGGCAGGATCAGTGCCTTGGTCGACGTCATCGTGCGGCGCAAAATTAAGGCAGTGTTTGTCGAGTCGAGCGTCAGTCCGCGCAACATGCGAGCGTTGATCGAGGGCTGCGCCGCCCGGGGCCACACCGTCGTCGAAGGCGGCCAACTTTGTTCCGATGCCATGGGCCAGGAAGGCACGCCGGAAGGGACGTACGTCGGCATGATCCGGCACAACGTTAACACCATTGTCAATTCGCTAAAATGACGGTCATGTCGCCGGTCCTTGAAA
>JANWVS010000602.1 GCA_025056835.1 Gemmataceae bacterium
CGCCCGGTGCGCCGGCGGCACACCGCCCCTTGAGACGGCCGGCGCCGGACGGCCACGACACGCCGGCCGACAAGGGGGCGTCGAGCGTGCCTTCGCCGCTGCCCGTATCGGTTCATATCAATACTCGGTCGAACTTCAACTCGCTGCGGGATAGCTCATGCCCCTGATGCAAGCGCTGGTCAAGAAACGTGCCGAGCCGGGGTTGTGGCTCGACCAGGTCCCGATGCCCACCATCGGCATCAACGACGTGCTCATCCAAGTGCTGCGCACCGGCATCTGCGGCACCGATCTGCACATCTGGAAATGGGACGCCTGGGCCGAAAAAACCGTCCCCGTGCCGATGGTGGTGGGTCACGAGTTCGTCGGCCGAATCGTCGACGTCGGCTCCAACGTCACAGACTTTCACGTCGGCGAGATCGTCAGCGGCGAAGGGCACGTGGTGTGCGGCCGCTGCCGAAATTGCCTCGCCGGCCGCCGGCACCTGTGCAAGGACACGCAAGGGATCGGCGTCAATCGTCCCGGCGCGTTTGCCGAGTACCTGGCGCTGCCGATGACCAACGTCTGGGTCCATGATCCGGCCATTCCGCGCGACGTGCAAGCGATTTTCGACCCGTTTGGCAACGCGGTCCACACGGCGTTGTCGTTTCCGGTGCTGGGCGAGGACGTCCTCATCACCGGGGCCGGACCGATCGGCTGCATGGCGGCGGCGGTGGTGAAACACGCCGGCGCGCGGCACGTCGTGGTCACCGACCTCAACCCCTACCGGCTCGAGCTGGCCCGCCGGCTCGGCGCCACCTTGGCGGTCGATCCGCGGGAAGTCTCGCTGAAGCAGGTGCAGAGGCAGCTGGGCATGAAGGAAGGCTTCGACGTCGGCCTGGAAATGTCGGGCAATCCCGCTGCCTTTCGCGATCTGCTCGCCAACATGTGCCACGGCGGCAAGATCGCCATCCTCGGCATCCCTGAAAAGGAGTTCGCCATCGATTGGAACACGGTCATCTTCAACATGCTCACCCTCAAGGGAATTTACGGACGCGAAATGTATGAAACCTGGTATCACATGACCGTCCTGCTGCAATCGGGTTTAAACATCGAGCCGGTCATCACCCATCGCTATGATTTTCGCGACTTCGAAAAAGGCTTCGAGGCGATGCGCTCCGGAGAGTGCGGCAAAGTGGTCCTGACCTGGCGCGACGGCTAGGTTCGCAGCAGACCAAGCAGGAGATCCATCGATGAAGGTATTCGTCGCGCTGCTGCTGGCCCTGGGCCGGGGGATTATCAAAATCGTCGTTAGTACGTTGGTCGGCTTCGGCGTGGCCATTCTGCTGATAGGATTGACGACCGCCGGCCGGCCGGAAGTATGGGAACGCCGCACCCCGCCGGGAGAGTTGCTGATCGGCATCGGCGCCGGCATGTTGAGCGGCGGCCTGACGCTCCTGCTGTTGTTCTTGGTTCCGTGGCTCAAGCGGTCGGGGTCGCCCGGCGTCGTGGCGCCGCTGTCGTTGGTCGAGGAAGCAGAACCGGTCGCGCCCCGAGCACCCCGAGGGCCGCGGCCGCCGCTGCCGGAAGCAGAGCCGCCGGCGCCGCCGGTGGTGGTGCCGGTGCGGAAGTCTCCGCCGGCCGAAGCCGGCGATCCGAATTTCTTCGCGAAGGACTGACCGGGAAAGGCTCGCCCGCGGACAAGGGAGCAGGTCCAACGTGGCAACGACCACCCGCATCGTGGAAGGCCGACTCGTGGACATCGACGGCGTACGCCGCGGTCAGGTGCTGATGGCAAACGGCGTCATCGCCGCGGTCGGCGACCGCCTGGGCCGGCCCGACGATGTCTTCGGCGACACCTGTCTCATCTTTGCCGGCATGGGCGACATTCACATTCATGCCCGCGAAGATGTCTCGGGACAGCATACCCACAAGGAGACCTTCGCCACGGCGGCGGCAGCAGCGCTGCACGGCGGCGTCGTCCACGTCGCCGACATGCCCAATAATCCCGTCGCTCCCGTCGATGACGCCTCCTACGCCGCCAAGGAAGCTCTCGTGCGCCGGGCCAACGTGCCGGTGGTCTTCACCTTGTACGCCGGCATTGGTCCGGGCACGCGGCCCCTCAACCGGAGCGTACCGTACAAGGCGTACATGGGTCCCAGCGTCGGCGACCTCTACTTCACCAGCCTCGAACAGCTCGACGAAACCCTGGCCCGCTATCGCGGCCAAAACGTCAGCTTCCACTGCGAAGACCCGGTGTTGCTCGAGCAGCATCGCACGGCGGCAACCCATGAAGCTC
>JANWVS010000603.1 GCA_025056835.1 Gemmataceae bacterium
CGACGTGCTGTGCTCCCGTCGGCGAGGGGGCCAGTCGTCCAACCACGGTGGCCGCGGTTGTCATAGTAGAATCGTTCTCCTCGATCAGGTTCGCCGTTGAGCGTCCTTCCGCCGGCCGGCATGGCGGCTTCTTGGCTGAAGCGGCCTCGCGTTCCCGGTCGAGAATCATTACAATCCCGCAGGGTTGGGCGGCAACGGCACCACGCGCCTGTCGAGGAGGGCGTTTATCATGGGCAAGCACGGCACCTATCGGTTGCTCTCCCCCTTTCGCCGCCTCGTCGCCGATCTGATGTACTTCAGTATGCAGACCCCCGCGGTGATGATCGAGCGGCGGATGGACCTGTCGGCCTTGGCAGCTGCCCGCCTTCGCTGCGTTCCCCGGCCTGCCTGGACGGTACTGTTTACCAAGGCCTTTGCCCTAGTCGGCCGCGACTTCCCGGAACTGCGTCAGGCTTACATGCCGTATCCCTTCCCGCGACTTTACGAAAATCGCCATTCGGTCGCCGCGCTGAATGTTGAACGCAAGCTCGGCGATGAATCGATCGTGTTGCAATGCCTGATCGAACGCCCCGAGAAGCGCTCGTTGGCTGAACTCGACGCCATCCTGCGCACCAATCAAACGACGCCGCTGGAAGACTTGCGCTGGTTCCGCCGTGCCCGCACGCTCAGCCGATTACCTCTGCCAATTCGCCGCTTGGTCTGGTGGGCCGCGTTGCGCATGCTGGGCCGACAACGCTGCCACAACTTCGGCACCTTCAGCGTCTCGTCCATTGCTCCGCTGGGGGCCGGTATCGTTCATCTGTTGCCGATCCTGACCGCCTCGCTGCATTACGGCTTGTTTGAGCCGGACTTCCAGCTGACCATGAGGATGACGTTCGACCATCGTGTCATGGACGGGGCCACGGCCGCCCGCGTCATGGTGGCGCTCGAGCAACGGCTACAGAGCGACATTGCCGCGGAATTGAACACTATGGCCCTCCGCGCCGCGGCCTGACAACACGGGTAGGCTCGGCACAAACCACGCCGAACCCGCAGCCCTCCATCCGCGCAGCGGCGGCAACGTCTCGTCTTAAGGCCCGCGGTGCTGGCCGGCGGGGCCACCACTGCCCAGTACCGCAGCGGCGCTCGCGACTCGGCTTCGGCCTGCTGTTGGAAGGGGTTGTTCGTTATGGACGCGGAGGCGCCAGGCTTGGGCCCGGACACACGGCTTCCACAAACCACATAGTCGATATTCAAGTCGATATTCGGGCCAGGAAAACGTGAGGATGACCTAGTTGGGGGGAGCGGGCGTTTCCGGCTCGTCAACGTACTCGTAGAAGACGTTGCGTTGTCGCGGCACATAGCCCGCGGCCCGGATGGCGTCCTTGATTTGCTCGAGCGTGAGGTGATGCACGGTCCCGGCCGAGGCGACGACATTTTCCTCGATCATCAGACTGCCCATGTCGTTGGCGCCGAAGAAGAGTGCTAGTTGGCCCACCTTCAAGCCTTGCGTGACCCACGACGATTGGATGTTGGGAATATTGTCGAGGTACAGCCGAGCAATGGCTTGAGTGCGCAAGTATTCGAACGAACCAGTCGGCGGGATGCGCGACATGTCGACGCCGTGCTTGCGCTGGGCCGACGGCGGCGGCTGGAGAGTCCAGCAAATGAAGGCCGTGAAGCCGCCCGTCTCGTCCTGAAGGCGCCGGAGACGGTCCAGAGTTTCGATGCGTTCGGCCAAGGTCTCGACGTGGCCAAACATCATGGTGCAGGTGGAGCGGCCGCCAAGCTCGTGCCAAGTGCGATGCACCTCAAGCCATTCGTCGGTGAGGCATTTGTTGACGGTAATCGCCCGGCGAACCCGGTCCACCAGGATTTCGCCCCCTCCGCCGGGGAGCGAACCCATGCCGGCTTCTTTGAGGCGCTGGAGTACCTCCCGGACCGGGAGTTTGTTGAGCTTGCTGAAGTGCCAGATTTCCGCAGCACTGAAGGCGTGCAGATTGAATTTGGGATAACGCCTCTTCAGGTCGCGCAGGAGGTCTTCATACCATTCGAGTTTAAGGGAGGGGTGGTTGCCGCCCTGAAGCAACGCCTGATCGCCGCCGAGGGCAATTGTTTCGTCGATCTTTTTGTACAGTTCCTCGCGCGATAGCACGTAGGCGTCGGCGTCGGTGCTTTTGCGGAAGAAAGCGCAGAAGTCGCACACTGCGGCGCAGATGTTCGTGTAATTAATGTTGCGGTCGATGTTGTAGGTTCGATAGGGTTCCGGGTGCAACCGCTTGGTGAC
>JANWVS010000604.1 GCA_025056835.1 Gemmataceae bacterium
CAGGCGTTTCAGGTTTTTCCCATCGGCGTCGCACAGCCAGATGTCCTGGTTCTTGTCGCGCGTGCTGACGAAGGCGACATGCTTGCCGTCGGGCGACCAGCGCGGCGCTTCGTCGAATGCTTGGTGAGGTACGAGGTTTTTGCGGTTGCTGCCGTCGGGGTCGATGAGGTCGATTTGCAGTTTGCCGTCGGTGCCTTGGAGCTGGTCATACACGAACACCAGCCGTTTGCCGTCGGGCGACCAGTGGCCGTCGAAATGCGGCATCGGTTCCTTGGGCATGACAGCCTTGAGATCGCCGCCGTCGGTCGCATTCATCGTCCACAATCCCATTTTGCCGGCATGGATGCGCGTCACCAGAAAATGCTTGCCGTCGGGGGACCATTGCAAATGCTGAATAAAATCCCGAAAGGTTGCGATCCGCTGCACTTCCTGGGCAGCAGCAACACCGGCGCCGGTGGTCGGCATCGTCAGAACCAGCAACCCGCGGAGGAAGCGATTCATCGCCGCGCTGTGCTCCCTTATTGTTGAGGCCGATCCTTGCCGATGCAAAACAGGTGTTCGCGTCCCCGCAAGTACAGGCGGCCGTTGGCCACGGCCGGCGAAGCAATGAAACGTTCGCCGAGATGGTTTTGGGCCAGCAATTTGTAGGTTGGTTCGGCGGCGAAAACGAAGACGTCGCCCGACTCGCTGGGGGCATAGATACGACCGTCCACAAGCACGGGTGAGGAATAGAACTTGGCGCCCGGCAAGCGTTCCCGCCAAATTTCCTTGCCGGACTTGGCTTCATAGCAAGCCGCCGTGCCCACCTCGGTGACGAAGTAGATGTAGTCGCCGTACGCCAAAGGGCAGGGGACATACGGGAAGTTTTTGTTGCCATTGCCCCAGGCGTATTGCGGGGACGCGCCGTTCTTGTCGAGCTTGAGGGCCACCATGCGCCGATCGCCGCCGCCGTCGCCGCTGGTAGCGATCAAACAATCGCCGGCCATGATCGAGCTTGCCACCGTCCGCAGCGGCATTGGGAAGTTGTTTTTCTCCCATTCCCAGTCCCAGTTCCACAGTTGTTTCCCGGTGTGGGGATCGTAGGAGGTGATGGCCATGGTGCTGGTGACGATCAGCTCGGCGCCGCCAGGCCGTTCCTGGAGAAATGGGGCTGAATAGCACGCGCGATAACCCTCGCGCGGCGCCTCCCATACGATGTCGCCGGTTCTCTTGTTGAAGGCGAGCAACACCGGTTGCACGGCGTCGGCAATCGGCTGGCCTTTCATGTCCTTGACGTCGCCGTCCAGGGCAAAAATCACCTTGTCGCCGACGATGATGGGCGAGGCGCCTGTGCCGTGTTGGCTGATCCATCGGCCCAGGTCTCTGCTCCACAGCGGCTCGCCATCCAGACTGAAGGCCATCATCACGACCGTGGTACCGTTCCAGATGGGGATAAAGACGCCATCGGCGTCGACCGCCGCGGTCGCCGAAGCCAGCGAGCTATCAGGACGCACTTTCACGTCGATGCCCGGGAAAGTACGTTCCCAGAGAATTTTTCCCGACCGCGCGTCGAGGCAATAGAGCATGCGTTGTTTGCCGTCTTTCGATGCGGATTGCAGGTACAAACGATTGTCCCACAGCACCGGACCGGAATTGCCGTTGCCGGGTATCTTGGTCTTCCAAATCACCCCGCGGACGGCGTCAAACTCGATCGGCAAATTCTGGCCGGTCGCCAGGCCTGTGCCGTTGGGACCCCGAAAACGCGGCCAGTTTTCGGCAGCCACAGGGGCGACCGACACGATCAGGATGACAACAGACCAACGAATCAGGTGCATGGTGGAGATGTCCTCGCGGCGGGAACCGACCCTGCGGGCGTCGTGGTGATTATCGCGGCCGAACCAGCCATGGTCAAGTCGCGCAGGCAGCCGACAACAGTCGCACAGGCAGCCGGCAACCCTTCCCGGTCCGCTTCGGCGAAATTGGCATGGCCTAGTTGCGGCGAAGCCAAGCGACGGTCGCCGCGCGATCAATCCGAACCATGGCTACGGAAGTCCAAATCGTCACATCCTCGCTTGCCTGCGAGTCGGCTAGGTCGGGTAGACGAAGCAACAAGGCATTGCCCTTCTGTTTCAGAACGATCGCCGGCAAATAACGCAACTCGCGGTCGATGCGCGCTTGGATCTCGGCTCCTTCCGGAAACTCCAAGCGCGCAAGTTCCGATGGCGGCACCAAGGCGCGATCGCCATCGTCAAATTGCAACTCCATGCCATCATCGTC
>JANWVS010000605.1 GCA_025056835.1 Gemmataceae bacterium
GGTTCGACGGAGCAGCCAAGCCAGCAAGCAAGACCAACGGCGAGCAGTATGGTGAACAAAGAACGCACCGGCTACCTCCCTGTGGTGGTCCGCGCCCGCGTCGCTGCCGAAGCCACCGCGGACGGCCGGACATCTCCGAATCCCTTGGCGGGCCTGATGCTAAACCTTTTCGCGTGGTCGTGTCAATGCAAAGCTGTTACGACGTGCTCTCGAGGTGCGCGATGGCATCTTGAGCGAGCCGCGCCAGGCGTGGGTCGTCATCGGCGGCGGCCCGGCGCAGTTGCGGCAAGGCGGCGACGGCGGCGGCGCCGATCTGTCCCAGCGCCCAGGCACAGCGCTGCCGCACCGCCGGCGGCGCCTTGCTCAAGCCCGCCGCCAGCTTCGACACGGCGCTGCTGGCGCCGCTTTGGAGCCGGCCCAAAAGCGTCGCAGCCCAGTAGGCGACGTCGGTCGCCGCATCGTCGAGCAAGGCGGCCAAGGCGGCAACGTCTTCCGGCCGCGGCGGGCCGAGTCCTTCCAAGGCTGCCGTGGCCTGTTCGCGGACTTCTTCCGAAGCGTCTGCCGTGGCACGGACCAGCGCCACCGCCGCGGCTTGCGCCGCCGCGCCGAGGTAACACAACTGCTCGGCCGCCGCCAGACGCTCACTCTCGTCGCCCTGAGCCAACGAAGTTGCCAACCGTTCGGCCTCGGCCATGAGACGTCCTTTCTCCCTCGCGTCGCTTCACCGGACCAGCGCTCGCGGCAAACGGGTGTAATAGGCCTCCGGGCCGCCGACGCGCACGTGGGAAGGGTCGCGCGGCCACAGCCCCGGGATGCTCGTCGCGCAGCGGGGACAGCGCCCGTCGGCCGTCAGGCGATACGACCGCACCAGGTAGCCGTAGCGCTGAATGAGCGTCGCGCCGCAGCCGTGGCAGCGGGTGTTCTCCCATTCGCCGACCTGGCCGGGGCGATTGCCGGCATACACGTAGCGCAAACCGGCCTCGACGCCGATCTCCGCCGCCCGCAGCAACGCCGCGACCTCGGTGTCGGGCGTCGTGCTCATCTTATAGTCGGAATGGAAGGCGGTGACATGCCACGGGATATCGCGGCTGATCGAGGCGATGAACTGCGTCAACTCGCGCAGTTCGCGTTCGTTGTCATTAAAACCCGGCACCAGCAACGTGACGATTTCCAACCACAGCCCCCGAGCGTGGACCATGCGGATACCGTCGAGGATATTTTTCAGCGGACAGCCGAGCGTGCGATAATGGCGGTCGTCGAACCCCTTGAGGTCGATCTTGTAGGCACGAATCCAGGGCTGGAGGCAGTCGAGCGCTTCCTCCGTGGCATTGCCGTTGGAGACGAATGCGCACAACAAACCCGCGGCTTGGGCTTGTTGAAAGACGGCGACGGCCCATTCCGCGGTGATGAGCGGTTCGTTGTAGCTGGAGACGACCAACCGCGCCCCTTCGCGCTGGGCCAGGGCTACGAGCTGCTCCGGTGTCACCGGACGAGCTTGTCCCTTGGCGTCGTAATCCCGCAGGGCCTGACTGGTGAACCAGTTCTGACAATAGGCACAGTGTAAGTCGCAGCCGAGCATGCCGAACGTCAAGGCGTCCGACCCCGGTAGGACGTGAAAGAACGGCTTCTTTTCGACCGGATCGCTTTGCAGCCCGGCGACGTAGCCCCACGGAACCCGCAGCTGGCCGTGTCGGACAAAACGGACCTTGCAGATGCCGCGTTTGCCTTCGCCGATGAGACAGCGGTGGCCGCAGGCGACGCAGCGCAGTCCGTGTCCCTCGGGTCGCACCAGATAGCCGACCTCGGTGAGTTGATCGAGCTGATACGCTTGGGCCAGGTTCGCCACTTGCTTGTTCATAGTAGTATTATATCGCCGTACTTTTGCGGCGGGCACGCCCGTCGGTCGATGTCCGTGGGGGTGCCGCACCGGTGGGCGTGTGCATGCCCGAAAACCATGCAAGCCGAAGCCCTCGTGACGACGCCTTGGCCGTTTGGCGCGCGGCCGTCGACGCCGTCCGGCCCGAGGTGCTGGTCCCGCAAGCCTTGGCCGAACCGGAGATTGCCGCGGCGTTGGCCGGGGCGAAGCGGATCCGTGTCGTCGGCGCCGGCAAAGCCGGTGCGGCGATGAGTGCCGCCGTCGAGACAGCTCTACCGGCGATGCTCGATCGCCTGGATGGTTGGGTCAACGTGCCCGCGGGCGCTCTGGTGCCCACGCGACGAATCCATTTGCACCCCGCCCGGCCTGCCGGCAG
>JANWVS010000606.1 GCA_025056835.1 Gemmataceae bacterium
ACGTGAGCTTGGCGGCGCACGAACCGGATGGTGTCACCACCAACGAGCCGTTGGCATTCGTTTGGTTGGTATGCTTGGCTACGAGGCGAGCGTCGGCATGAAAGCCGCTATTGAAGTGAGGCTGCCCGCAGCAGGTTTGCCCAGCCGGAAAATCCACATCTACGCCCAAACGGCGCAACAACCGAACCGTGGCGACACCCACATCGCTGAAGAAGGCATCGCCCAAGCAGGTCACCATCAGCGAAACGCGCAAGCATTGACTCCTTAGGAAGCTAGGCCGACTGCGACAGTGCGCGCCGACCGTCCAGCTATCCAGCCTATATTTATACGTGGGGCGCAACCGCTCGGTGCCGCGGCGCTAAGGTTTGCTCGGAGTTTACCCAGGCTGTTCGATGGTGCCAAAAGTGCTTTTCGTCAGTCGACCACCGGCCCGGCTCGTTCGAAAAGTAACGACTTACGCCGCCATCGGACGGCCCTGGGCGTTCCCAAGCACATGGTTTTTCGGGGCTTGCTTTACATTCCCACGCCGCTAGAATTGGCAACAGACGCCGACTCGCACCCGTAGCTCAACTGGATAGAGCAATGGCCTACGGAGCCATAGGTTGCAGGTTCGACTCCTGCCGGGTGTAGTATTCCTCGCCGGTTGAGCGATCAGAGGTGCCGGCGGTTATTCGCTATGCTTGGCCACCAAGCGGGCGACGGCGTCTGCGGCCAGGCGGATCGGCATACCGTACGATTGGGCAATATCTAAGGCCGCTTCTTGTAATGCTCGCGTTTCTAGCACTTCGAGCGGTAGCCCTTGCTCGTCGGCCTCCGCGCGCAAGCCAGGCATGCTCAAGACCAAAATGGCGGCGTGCAGAGCGATCGCCGCCCGGGTGGCGGCAATGCCGCGGCGGGAAAGCCATGCATGTTGACGCTGAAGCATCGCCTCGATCTTGGCAGTGAACGCTGGTTCATCTAATTCGCCGTTTTGGAGCCGTTCCAGATGGCGGTAAAGCGGTCGAGCCAAGCGCGGGAGGACGACCTGCATTAGCGGCTTGCTCATGGGGCGGCCTTTCAGGACGACGAAACGACGAAGCCAACGGGCTTGCCTAGGAAACTCTACAAGATGTTTCGACCAACCGCGCGGGCGGATGCCGACGAAAGGGGAAATTCACGGCGCGCCGCGGCCGCTTATTCCAATCGGGCAGTTTGTCGTTGAAAGGGTGCGCGGCTGCGGCCTCAACATTCCGCCTATTGCTCCTGCTCGGGCCAAACCGCATAATCGTCAACATGACTTCGCGCCGATCGATTTGGGAGTTCGACTCATGAGGCGGCATCGCGCGGTGCTCGTGTTAATCGTGTTGACGCCGGCGGCGGCGGTGCCGGCAGCCGCGATGGCGGGCGAAAGCATCGCCTGGAAACGCATCGTGGTGGACCAACGTTTTCGGGCTGAGGGAGTTGCGGTCGTCGACGTGAATAAAGACGGCAAAAAAGACATCGTCGTAGGCGACGTCTGGTACGCAGCTCCCGATTGGCAAATGCACCTGCTCGCGAAAGAGCGGGCCGTTTCGTTCAAGGATTGGGGCAATGTCATTGACAAGGGATGGTCACCGATCGGCCGTCCCGGCATGACAGGTTATAGCGAATCGTTCGCGGTTTTCGCCGACGACTTCAACGGTGACGGCTGGCCGGACGTTATCGTACTTCCCTTCCCTGGAAAAGAATGCCACTGGTATCAGAATCCCGGACCCGCGGGGGGGCTTTGGAAACAACACTTGCTGAGCGACAGCGCATGTAACGAAACGCCGATTTTCATCGACCTTTTCGGCAAGGGAAAGAAGTATCTGGTGATGGCTTGGCAACCTCCGGGCAAGGGTAATATGGGCGAAATGTGTTGGTTCGAACCGGGAAGCGATCCCACGCAACCATGGAGTCGCCATTCGCTGAGCGGCCCAAGCACGCCGATGAGGGAAGTGCCTGGGACCCGGCGTTTTTCCCACGGCTTGGGCCATGGCGATGTCAATGGAGACGGCCGAATTGATATCATCTGCACCGGCGGATGGTGGGAGCAACCGGCGCGGCGCGAACAAACGCCGTGGACGTTTCACGCCGCCCAGCTCGGCCCGGATTGCGCCGATATGCACGTTTACGACGTCGATGGGGACGGCAAGAATGACATCCTGAGCAGTTCGGCGCATCTGTATGGTATGTGGTGGCATCAACAAAAGGCGCCGAGTCAGTTTATCCAACGTGAACTGTTTCCGG
>JANWVS010000607.1 GCA_025056835.1 Gemmataceae bacterium
CTGCCGAGGTTGGTTGACTAGCGTGCGGGCGGTTGTCGGTCAGATTCTTCCGGGTGCTCCGCAGGTGATCGGGGCACGGACGCTTCTCGCCGACGAACCAACCCGGGTGTTGTCCCAAACCTGTCGTTTTGCTCAGACCATGGGCTGCGTTGCCGAGTTCCGTGCCTGCTTCGGCTTGCTGCCCTGGTCGGCATGGCCTAAGATGCCCAGCGGTCACGCTCTCTTCGTCTGACTTTGGTGCGGAAGCCGATTTGCCCCCAGGAGGTTGCCCCATGCGCCAGTTCCTGTTTCGGTCACTGCCGACCGCCCTGTTGCTGGCGACCGCCGCGGCCTTTACGGCTCAGACGCCGCCCGACAACGCAAGAGATGACCGAGCGACACCCTCCGCTAATCCGGTTTCGGGCACAGACCAGGAGAAGTACACAGACCAGGAGAAGTACGAAGCCGCACTGACGGATGGTCTGCTGGCCATGGCCGAACAGAAATGGGACGAAGCCCTCGTGGCGTTCGAGACCGCGCAGCGCTACAGTGATACGGAGTTTGTCCGCGGCGAGATCGCGAAGCTGCGGCTGCGGCTCGACATGGAAGCCACAGCGAAAAAGTCGATTAGCGACATCGAAAAAGTGCTCGAGGAGGGCCGGCCCGAGGAAGCGGCCAAGCTCGCTCAGCAGGCGGTTTGGGAATTCGGCGATGGCGACGCCGCCGAGCAGGTTGTCCAATTATGGCTGCAAGCCGACGCCCTGCAAGCGGCGGCGGGGCAAAGCGCAGCGGAGCGATTTCGCCGCTACCGCGAGGAGGGGGAGCGCGCTGAACAGGAGCAGAACCTCCGGGCCGCGGTGTTGGCCTACGAACAAGCGGTGCAAGCCAAGGGCGACGCGCGCTTGCAAGAGAAGCTGGGGAAACTCCGCGCCCAATTAGACCGCTACGACGCCCTCCGCCGCCGAGCCGCGGCGCTGCGCCGCGACCCCCAACGATTGGAAGAAGCCTTGGCCGCCCTTCGGGAAGCCGCGGCGATCTGGGACACCTTCCAGGTGCGTCAGGATCTCGACGCTTACACGGTGGCCCTCCAGCGCCGCCGCGACACGCTGAGTGTGGCCGAATTTGAAGTCCGCGGCGAGTTGGGCGTGGCCGACGCCGGCCGAACCGTCGCCGACGAACTGCTGCCGCACTTCAAGGCGAAGTACGACCTGGTCGAGCGCACCCAGATCGAGCGCGTTGTCGAGGAATTGCAACTGGCCGACGGCTTTGCCGACGACCCGGACCAGCAGCGCGAAGTCTCGCGGCTGGCCAAGGTGCGGTACCTGGTGGTGGGCAGCATTCGCGGCGGTTCGGGCGTGACGATTCAGGCCCGCCTGGTCGATGCCCAAACCGGGCTGGTGGTCCAGGTCGGCAAGGTCCAGGGGGCAACGGTGGACGACGCCCTCCAGGCCCTGCCCGAGCTGGCCAAGCAATTGCAAATGACCGACGAGGAGAAGCTCGCCTACGATCAAGAGCAGGCGCGGCTGGCGAAGCGGGTTGAGCCGCCGGCGGAGGACGCGCCGCTGCCACCGCCGCCGGAGTTGCCCGACGGTGCGGCGCCGCCGCCGCTGATGGTCGATGCCGTGGCCCCGCCGCCGCTGGATGGGATTCCGCAGGGGGCCTGGGGCCGTTTCCCGGCGCCGCCGGCAGCGGGAGTGCCTGTCGTGTTGCCGCCGCCCGAGCCGCTGTTGCAACAACGGCTGCTGCGCGTGTCGCTGCAGTTGGGGGACGATCTATTCCGCCGCCGGCGCTTCGCCGACGCTCAGCGTTACTTCGACTTCGCTTTGACGTTGGCCCCGGGCAATTTCGACATCCACGTCCGTCTGGGGCGCGTGCGGCCGCTGGTGCCGCCGCCGGTCGTGATCGTCGATCCGGTGCCGCCGGCAGTGATTCTTCGGCCGCGGCTGGCGGTGCTCGACTTCGTGGTTTACAGCGATCCGCTGGCCGCGCCGCCGGGAATAGGTGCTTGGACGGCGCGTCGGCTGGCTCCCTATTTTCGCAGCGGTTACGAAGTGGTCGACCCCGGCGAGGTCTATTGGTGGATGGGTCGGCTCGGCCTGACGATGCGCGACGTGGTTGAAAGCCCCATCGCCCGGCGGTGGCTGGGTCGGGCCGCGGGCATCCGTTACTTCGTTCTGGGGACGATCGTCCAGACGGCCAGCTTCGACATCTCCGCTTACATGCTGGATGCCGAATTCGGCTATCTGCACCGCTCCGCGACCGTCC
>JANWVS010000608.1 GCA_025056835.1 Gemmataceae bacterium
CGGCGAAACGGAAGACACCACCATCGCCGACTTGGCAGTGGCCACTGCTGCGGGACAAATCAAGATCGGTTCGGTGGCCCGAGGCGAGCGGCTCGCCAAGTACAACCAACTCTTGCGGATCGAAGAGCAACTCGGCCCCGCGGCCCGCTTCGCGCGCTGGCAACAGCCGGGAAACCAGGGCCGAAACAATCATGCCAGTTGCGAGCGTGCCAGACACGAAGAAGTCCCAAGCGAAAGTTAGCCGGTCCCGAAGTCGTGGGCCGTCGGCATGCACGCCCCGAAACGATCTAGAGCGCCTGTTGGTCACGAAGGTCCGGTAAATTCGAGAGAACGGCGCGGCGGTCGCGGCCTTAGTTTCGCAAGTTAATTCTTCTTCAACGCCGGCAGCGGCATGCGGACCACCAGATCGTCGCCCGGGGGGTCGTCATAACCGCGACCGCCGTCATCCTCGCCGTTGACGCCGACGCTGTACAACAAGTAACCGTTCGGCGCGGGGCGATAGATCATTGCTTTTCCCGAAAATAAATCACGAGGAATCACTGCCAGGTACTTGGGCGCTAGTTCATCCAGCTTCGCGGGGTAGCGGCCATGATCGCGCTGATAGGCGGCCAGGGCGAAAGCCAATTGCAAGTTCCGGTGCCACTGCTCGGAGCGGTCATGGGCGTGCTGGAGTCGGCGGATAGCGGGAGCCGACAAACCGATCAGGGTATCGCCGATTGCCTTGCTCAATGCCGGGCCAGGATCCTTGCCAGCTTTCACGGCTTCAAGCACCGCCGCTCGATTCGTCATATCCTCTTTTCGGGCCTTTAATTCGTCCTCAATTTTGGCCAATTCCTTATCTCGCGCAGCTGGATCTTTCATGCGTAATGCGGTCACCAAGCGGTCGTACCAGCGGTTACCTTCGCGCAAAATGTTTTCCCAATCGAACACCGCCAGGGCCTTTAAGTCCTCGGGGTCCAGCTTTTTGAAACCGCCGCCTGCGTCAAAGACATTCAGAGCGTCAAGCGGTACGCGGCCGCCGCGGTGAATGAATTGTACGCTATCCAGGTAGACGAATCGTTGGCCGACGTCTATGAGATCGGCTAACGGCTGAATCGGTGGCAGGTTTTGCAGCGCCTTCCAGTGGTCGCGAACCTGTTGAGCCGACAATTTGGCGCGCTCGAAGTAAGCTAATTCCGCTGTGTAGACCAACTGGTCGATGGAGAGGCCGGACAGCCATTCCATGAGAGTGCCGCTGTGGGTGAGAAAGCGGCCGAGCCGATGGCAAGCGAGCAAATCTTGCCAAGCCTCGTCAAACTTGCCCTCGTTGACCCGGAGCATGGCGCGTGCCGCCAGGGCGGCAGCCATTTCACGAAATATTGGCGTTCCAAACGGAAAAACACCGATTAAGAGCTTTGGTTCTTTGTCGGTGGTTTGGCAAACGAGCGGAGTGAAGAACTTGGGACGCCTGGTTGCTTCCAGGACCAAGGCTAACGGTCTCTCATTGGCCTTCAACCAGGCGGTGACTTCCGGGTAATCCTCGGTTTTCCATGGTCGTTGACTGGCCCACGTTCGTTGGACTGCGATTTTTGACCAGATCTCAAGATCCAACCTGTCCAGTTTTTTCCGGAGATACGAATCCAAATCAATGAAATAGTCGCCGCGCTTCGGGGGCCTTTCGATCCCCAACCGTTTGAAGAACTCGGCTGGCACATCCCGACCGCGTTGCGGCTGCGGACCTATTGCCTTCCAGAGCAAAACGTTGACATTCTTATCGGGTGTGATGTCCTTGCCTAGTCGCTCGTTGAGAGATGCTAGGTAGTCAAGGTATCCCTCCTTATCTAAGGGCTCCACGATGTAGGTCGTGTCCTTACCCAGCGGGAGTCTGCTTGGCGCTTTGTCCGGGGCAGCCATCAACGCCAAGAACACGATGTCGACGGGGGCCATGTTCACATCTCCGAGGAACAACACATAAAGAATCCGGCAAACGGCGCTTCACGGGGTGATCATCGACCTCGGCGGAGCGCGCCAGAGACCGGCGAACTTCGTGGCCCGACGTCGCGACGTGCGGCTATGGCGGGGCGATGATAATCATTCTAATGTCTTTGGCCCGGACCAAATACCGCCGTCCGTCGCTTTCTTCCAGGATGACCATCCCATTGAGTTCGTAAGGCAAGCGGGTCTTCAAACTTTCCGTGTTGGTGAAGCCGACGAACCGCACGCGCTCGAAGATCGTGCCGCTCTGCATGTGGACTGTGGCC
>JANWVS010000609.1 GCA_025056835.1 Gemmataceae bacterium
GGCGAAGCCCTGACCGACAGCACTATCGAATGCCGCACCGAGGCCGGCGGACCGATGCGACGCATGGCGCCGTTTTTGGAAGGGGTCAAGCACGATGGCCGCTGGATCGTCCTTTACAGCAAGTACGACATCGGCTGTGCCCTGGAGCGGCATCAGGCCTCCGATTGCCGCGGTTACAGCCCGGCCAGCGCCCAAAAGATCGCCCGGGCCGCCCTGCTTTACTCGTTACGCCCCTGACGCCGGTCACAAGCGCAACAGGGCGCCGACCAACGCGAACACGGCGACGGCGATCAGCGTCTTGCAGAAATCCTGCCAGCTTTCCAGAGCGTTCATGAAGTGCAACGCGCTCAAGGTCGGCACCTCGGCGGCGTAACGCAGGTCGGTCGCGATCTTGATGAGGATCAGCCCCAACAGTACGGTCAGAGCGCCTTCGATCAACCCCAACAGCGCCAGAAATACCCCCTCCGGAAACGACAAAACGCTCGTCACCAGCTTGACGCCGCCCAGGCCCAGAAGCACCAGCGCCGCCGGGACAGCCGCGAGGCGCAGGTTCTTCGCTAGCGATTCATCCAGGCCGGGTACAGCCGGCGGAGTGGCGGTTGCCATGCATTCGACCTCTCGCAAATTCCCCTGGAACGATTAGTTGAACGGAAATCGCACCACGACCACCACAGCCCACGCGACGCCGCAGCCGGCGACGACGAGGTGCCATACCCCCAAGCGGCGCACCGCGACCTTCAAATCGCCTTTCGAACCGCCTTCGGCAGTGGTCAGGTTTCTCAACGCCAAGGCCGGCGCCGTCAGCAAGCCGCCCAGGGCAATCAACAACAGAGCTTCGACCAGTCCCAGCACCTGGAGCCGCGACAATTGCAACGACGGCGGTATGGACCGGAGCAAAATCATCAACCCGATCAACGCCAGCACCGTCGCCGCGCCAAGCATCCAGCCCGCCACGTTGCCGAATTGCTGCACATGCTCGGCGGTCCAGGCGATCGGCCCGCCCTCGTCGGCCACGTCGGGCGGCAGGAATTTCACCACGTCGTCGCCGCGCCGCTGCGCCAAAAACGCTCGCGCGGAACAGGGCACCACCAAGACGCACAAGAACGTCCCGTAGGCCAATGCCTTCAACAAGGCCAGGTAGCGTATCGGCAATCCCAGGGATTGGATGAACGCTTGCACTCCCTCGCGCGGTTCCGGACCGACGACCAGGCTCGCCGCCATCAGCACCAGCTGGAACGCCGACCAGGCAATCGCGACGTTGGCGATGCCGCGGTCGCCGGCATACAAGCGCTGACCGACAACGATGATGAACACGCCGCCGAAAATGCCCAAGAGCAGCCGCGGCCAGGCGAAGTCCTGCCCCGTGGCCATGATCGTGAACAACGTCTCCGCGCCGAGCACCAGGGCCACGCTCAGTACGAAAACGCGTTCTCCCTTGTCCATAATGGCTTCGCGATTCATATTTTCCGGATATGGTTCGTGCGCCGCTTCGTCAATACCGCCGAAGCGCTCGCGGCGGCAATCCGCTCCGCGCCTTTCGGTATCGGTCGCTGCCGCGGCGCGTTCCGCTACAATGTCCGCAGCCCGCTACCGCGAGAAGTCTCATGACCCAGCGCCTCATCACCGTCGGCCATAGTCCGGACCCGGACGACGCCTTCATGTTTTACGCCTTGGCCCATGATAAGCTCGACACCGGCAACCTCGTGTTCCGCCATGTCCTCCAAGACATTGAAACCCTCAATCGCCGGGCACTTCGTGGGGAACTCGAAGTCTCAGCGGTGAGTCTCCATGCCTACGCGTACCTCGCCGACCGCTATGCCCTGCTTGCTAGTGGTTGCAGCATGGGCGACGACTACGGCCCCATGGTCGTCGCACGTCGACCGCTGAGCGCCGAGGCGTTGTCCACGATCGAAATTGCCGTGCCGGGGACCATGACCACCGCCTTTCTGGCCTTACGGCTGTTTCTGTCCGGTGAAATTCGCCATCAGGTTGTGCCGTTCGACGAAATCATTCCAGCCGTGGCCGCGGGAAAATTCGACGCCGGCTTGATCATTCACGAGGGGCAGCTCACGTTTCACCATCAGGGCTTACACTTGGTCGTCGATCTCGGCCGATGGTGGCGAAGGAAAACCGGCTTGCCGCTGCCGTTGGGCGGCAACGCCGTCCGCCGCGATCTCGGCACCGCAACGATGCAGGCCATCGGCCGCTTGCTCAAACAGAGCATCCGCTA
>JANWVS010000060.1 GCA_025056835.1 Gemmataceae bacterium
CTTCCGGTCGGACCCAGATGTCGTATACCGAGCGAATCCCCTGAGCGACCGTCTTCATCTTGATGGTTTCCGTATCCTTGGTCTCGGGGTTGATCCGCTCCAATTGGAGTACGTCTTTCTTTAGCTCGCCGACAAAAACCGCTTTCTTGTCTTGCTTGTCAATCAAGGTCAGTTGGTATTTGCCCTTGTCGGCCAGCCAGCGGATTTCTGCGGACTTGAAGAGTTTGCTGCCGGTGAAGGTGGCCGTCAGCCAAGCGTCCTTGCCCTTGAAGCGCCAACTCCAGTCGATCGATTCTTTCCAAATGTCGTTCGTCTTGGCGTTGGTCCCGGAGCCTTTCCACCCGCCGATGAACTCCTGCAAGGCTTGCAGGGCCTCGCGGTTGGGATCGTCGCCGACCGCGCCGGCCCACGGTAGGATTACCAACGTCCCAAGCATGCCGATGCCAAGCCCGCGAATCATGATCGTATCTCCTGTTTCCACCATCCTATCATCTTTCCACAGGGTCATTCACGGCAATTCCAAAACAAAGACTGTCGTATTGGCATTGCCGGTGACGAGGTGGCGCCCATCCGGGCTGAAGGCGACGCTCCTGACGAAGCTGCCGCGTCGTTGCGGCGGCGTCTTCATATCCCAGGAGCGCAATTCCCGACCGGTGGCCAAGTCCCACAGCTTGACCACGTTGTCCTCGGCAGCCGTCACGAACCGCTTGCCGTCTGGACTGACGAGGCAAACCGGAATCCGCGACTGGCCTGCCTTGAACTGGTGCAACACCTCGCGTTTGGCGACGTCGGCGATTTTTACGTCTCCAGCCTCGCTAGTGACGACGAGCGTTGCGCCGTCGGGCGTTAGGGCGATGTCGCCGAGGTTCACACCCTTGTCGAAGAAGAACCAGTCGCCACCCGGCAATGCTTGGCCGCGGCGGTCCAGGTCCCACAGCCGCACCGCGCCGTTGCGGGCGGCTGTCGCCGCGTATTTCCCATTGGCACTGAACGACATGGCGTGGACCTGCCGACCCTGATCGGTAAACGAAAACAGCTCCGCCCCCGTGTCGACATCAAAGACGCCGACCGTGGCGAAGCGGTCGTTACCCGGCAGCCAGACGATCAACTTTTTGCCATCCGGCGCCACGACGAGGTACGGCGCGTAGTTCCGCAATCCGGTGAAGCTTTGCTGCTGCGCCGGCGAACGCGGTAGTTCTCGGCCAGTGGTTACGTCCCACAGCCGGATGCTGCGGTCGACACTGCTGCTGATGAGGGTCTTGCCGTCTGGAGTGAAGGCCAGATAGGTGATCGCGTCACTGTGGCCGGTCAACCTCGTTAGTTCATGGCCCGTGGTTCGGTCCCACAGCCGAATGCTGCGGTCTGAGGCGCCGCTGGCAATTTTGGACCCGTCGGGACTGACGGCCACTGTCTCGACGGCCCCGCCATGTTCGGGCAGTAGCGGAATGTCGCGGGTGGTGATCTCCCAGAGCCTCGCCGTCTTGTCGACCCCCGACGACACTAGGTAAAAACCATCTTTGCTGAACGCCACCGACGTGACCCAGTCGCGATGGCCGCGATAGGCTTGCACTTCCTTGCCCATGCCGTTCTCGATGCGCCACAGGCGAACAACCTGATCGCTGCCGCAGGAGGCCAAGTGTTGGCTGTCGCGACGGAAAGCAACGCAGGTCAGCGGGCCGACATGGCCGGAGAGGGTAATGGGATTGGTGCCCGGCGTAGTCAAATTCCACACACGCACGATTTGATCGGCGCCGCACGAGGCCAGCCATTGCCCATCGGGGCTGAAAGCCAAACCGCTCACCGCCGTACCGTGAGCCGTCCAGCGCTGTTGAAGATTCCCCAGGAGGTCATAAATCCGCACGCTCTGGTCGATGGCCCCGACGGCGACCTTGAGGCCATCCGGGCTGAAGGCGACCGCGGCGACGATGGCATCGAGCTCGATTGTCCGCTGCAACGCGCCGGTGGCCGCATCCCAAATACGCACCGTCTTGTCGACGCTCCCGGAAACGAGTTTCGAGCTGTCGCCGGCGATGTCGAGGGTTGTCACAGGTCCTTTGTGGCCTTCGAGATCGCGGCGCAGCTCGCCGGAGCGGGCGTCCCATAGTTTGACGACAGCGTCGCCGCCACCGCTGGCCAGCCAGCCGCCATCGGGTGCGAATTGCACCACCGTCACCGGCGCCGCGTGCCCTGTCAGACGATGCCGCACCTTGCCGGAGGCGACGTCCCAAAGTTTCACGGTGCGGTCGGCGCTGGCGGTGGCCAGCTGCTGGCCATCCGGACTCAGGGCCGAAGACCAGACCGGCGCGTCGTGCCCGACGAAGCTGCGCGACTGCATGACCGCATCGAAATCCCACAAGCGGATTGTGTAATCAGCCCCTGCCGACGCCAGCTGGCTGCCGGAGCGATTCAACGCCAGGGCGCGGACGTCTCCTTGGTGGCCCTTGAGGGTGCCGACCATCTGCCCAGTTTCGGGATCAAACAGTCGAACGACGCCGTCGGCGGCGCCCAGGAACAACGTTTTGCCGTCTTTGCTGAACTGAACGCAACTGAAGCGCACGCCAGGCGCCGGGCCGGGAATAATGCGGCGCGGCGCGGCCACGGCGAATGGTTGACCCGGCGAACTAACCTGGTAAATCTTTACGCCGTCGGCGGCGACGCGCACAAGGCTGCGCTGGTCCGGACTGAACGCCACTTGATACACTGCCCCGCTGGGATCATGATGCGCCCAATACTCCGGCTGGGTGGGATTCTCGATGACCTTGGGGAACTCCCACAAGCGCAACGTGCCATCGCCGGTCCCGGCGGCGAGGATCGCGCCGTCGCCGCTGAAAGCCACCGAATTGACCATCTGGCGAAAATCCGTGATCGACCGTTTTAGCTCTCCGGTGGCGGCGTCGAAGATCAGCAAGTGTCCGCTGGGGGTACCCGGCGGTCCACCCTGGCCGACCGCAAGATATTTGCCATTGGGCGACCAGGCCAGCGCCTTGGTGTAAGTGCCGAGGCCCTGAAGGGTGCGCTCCAATTTGCCGGTGGCCGTGTCCCACAGATGAATGTCGCGCTCGGCGGCGCCCGAGGCGAGCCATCTACCATCGGGACTGAATTCGACAGCATACACAAAATCGCTGTGGCCGGCGTACGTGAGCAGTTCGTGGCCGTTGCCCAAGTCCCATATTTTGACTAGCCGGTCGTACCCGCCGCTGGCCAGACGTTGCCCATCGGGGCTGAAGCTGATCGCCTTGACCTCGTTGCCGTGCCGCAGCCGCAGATTGCCGATCACGAGGGCTACGTGGGCGTTGGGAACCTGAGGCGATTCATATGGCAGCTGCCAGCGCGCTTGGCGAAAGGCTTCAGCAGCTTGCAGCAGACGGCCGGCCGCCAGCGCTGCATCGCCGCGCTTGGCGAATTCCTCGGCTTTTTCGAACAGGATAGGGACGAAACGTTTAACGGCGCCGCTCTGCACGACCCGCTCGCGCTCGGCGCGATACTTGGCCTGGAGCTGCTTGACCTGATCGATGGTTGGTAGGGCTGCCTCCTGGGCCGCGACGAGACGAACCATCATTGCACCGGCCCATGCCGCCGCCATGGCTGCTAGCCACGGCGGCCGTGAGGTTGGGCCGCGGCGTCGCCGGACGGTCGTGGTGACGGTCGCAACGCCAGGTACAGCGGGCAAGCGCGCGTTCATGGCAGATCCTCGCGGGAAACGCACAACGAGAGGACGATTTGAGTATAGGTGTCCAACCCCAAACCGTGCAAGGACCGTCCCGAGAGATTCGCTTCGGTGGACAGTAACGCTGGCGTATGAGATCGGCACGCGAGACCAGCACCGGGATGAGAGCAGCCGACAACGCAACCAGCCTGGTCGACCGAAGCCAACCAGGCTGGCTTGGAGAAATCGTCGCGAAGGGGATGAGATCAACGCGACGGTGTGCGGTTTGAGCGAAGCGGCTTTTAGTAGTAACGCCGGCCGCGATCTGAGCCGCCGCCGTAGCCGCCGCCGCGTGGGCCACCGCGACTGCCGCCGCCATAGCCGCCGCCGTAGCCGCCGCCATAGCCGCGACCGGCGCCGGGAGCACGATCCTCCCGTGGCCGAGCTTCATTGACCATCAACTGCCGATTGTTGTGGCTGAAGCCGTTCAGCGCTTCGATCGCCTTTTGGGCTTCGGCGTCGTTCTCCATCTCGACGAAGCCGAAACCGCGCGAGCGGCCCGTTTCTCGATCGGTAATGACCTGAGCTCGCGCCACTTTGCCGTACTGTCCGAACAATTCGAGGAGATCGTCGGCGGTGACCGCCCAAGCGAGATTACCGACGTAAATGTTCTTTGCCATTCGCGAAAATCAACCCTTTCCGTGCCGGAGCCAAGACTCACCAACCGCCAGGATTATGGTGTGGGCTGTCCCGGCCGGTCGCCAACCGAGGCGTTGCCGGAGACCGTCTGACGGGGCACCAAAACGCAAAACCAGAAACCGGGATTCGCTCCAGCCCAACGTGGGAGCGAACCGTCGTGGGACTACCGGCGACGGCACGTGCGAACCTGTGCCGCGCCGCTGCATCATTAGGGCAAGCCTGATCCTTTCTCCGGCCCGCGGAATCGTGGAAATTATCACTTGGTGGGCAAGTCAGGAGAGGCCCGGCCATGGTTCGGGCCGGTCACGCCCACCCACCCAGCATTTTTCGTTACCGGTCGCGGACACGAAGAAGTGCTACGCCAAGCGAAAAAAGACGGAGAAGGAAGGAAAACCGGGCCGAGCACCACTCTCCTCACCAATACCACACCATCACCCACTCGGTTACTCCGAGACTTCCCCATCATACTCTACCGGCGTCCGAGGTACAACAGCAAATTTTGATGTTTCGTAAACCTGACTCATAATCGGCGCTCGTAGCACCCCGCCCAGCCGTATCCCAGCTGCGCTCGCCGGCGCTGGCTGCATGACTAGAGCCTTGCATCCATTTCACGCACGACCGTTCCATTACGCCACACGTCCTTTTGCGGTGGCCGCCGACCGGACCGGCTCGTTCGAAATATAAACGATGAGTACGCCACGATCGAACGGCCGTGCATTTCACCGAGAGGGGATACCCCAATTTTCTGGGGGTCGGCTGGATTTGGAGATATGCCGCGTGAAATTGACCCGGGGGCCTGACAGTGCCGGTATGGCCGGCTCCCGTGAATGCCACCTCATGTCACGCATCTCATAGGAAGTGTAATGGAGAAGACACCCCAAGAAAATTTGCGTACATCGGGCAAACTCATGGTAGCTCCGCGACTCCGTCGCCGGGGGAAGTAGCCGGGGAAAACATCGGAGATTGCATCGGGCACAAAAAACCGCTCGGCGGGGTTGAGGCCAATGGTGAGGGAAACGGGATTTAGGCCAAAAGGCTGGGGTCGCGCGGCGTGCCGCGGAGCGATATGCCACATGAGGGATATGCCACTTTGAGGGGTATACTGGACACATACCCCCGGAGAAAACTTGGGGAACCCTTAGCGAGAACGGTCGAGGCCATGCGGTTGCCAGCGGCACGCCGACTTGCATACTCTGCAAGTTGCCGGCCTTGTCGCCCCGTTTCTCCGCACGAGCCGACTCCGAAACGATAACGACGTGACCAATGTCGCCGCGCCGAATCATGAAACCGAGAGCGCTCTTATCCTGGAGCTCGGGCAAGGACTCGGCCTGGACGCTGCACGTCTTGCGACAACGAGGCGACGTCGAGCTTGTCGCCCTGGTGACTACGTATACCGAGGTGTTTGGTCGCGTGGCGATGCACGGTGTGCGAGAGGAGTTGGTGCGTGCTCAAGCGGATGCCGCCGGGCTGCCTTTGTGGACCGTGCCGTTGCCGTATCCCTGTTCCAACGCCGAGTATGAGAGTCAGATGCGGGCGGTGATCGAGCGGGCGCGTGCCGCAGAGGTGACGGCGTTTGCGTTTGGGGACTTGTTCTTGGCCGACATCCGCGCGTATCGTGAAAGGCAATTGGCCGGCACCGGCATCGAGCCGCTTTTCCCACTCTGGGGGACGACCGACGACACGCCGGCCTTGGCCCGCGCTATGCTCGCCGCTGGATTACAGGCGGTTTTGGCGTGTGTCGACTCCAGCCGTTTGCCGTCCACGTTTGCCGGACGCGAGTTTGATACTCGCCTGCTGAGCGAGTTGCCGGGGAGCGTCGATCCGTGTGGCGAGCGCGGCGAGTTTCACACCTTTTGCTACGCTGGGCCGATGTTCCAACGCCCGATCCCGGTCAGCGTGGGTGACGTCGTCGAACGCGACGGATTTTACTTCGCCGACCTGCGGCCGAGAAGCTGGCTCGACTCCGTGGAGGTGCCGAAACCGCTTTCCTGATGCCAGCCGGGCCAGCCGGCGACGATGACTGCGATTGCTGGGAGCGTTGACACGGTGCCAGTCGAAACCCGCCGGTGCGCGCCGACGTTCAGCGCTTGGGGATTAACCGCGGGGTTTGTCAAGTTCTTGGCGCCAGCGACGCCACCGGTCCAAGCCCATACTCAAAAGCCCCGCGACGACCATGGCCGCCACCTCTCCCAGCAGCCATTTCCAGCCGTCTTCACGAAGTGCGTCGCGGAAGGGTGATGGGGGCGGTTCGGTACCGGCTTCACGAGCTTTTTGTTCGAGGACAGGGACGACGGCATAAGCCAGGGCAGTTAAGACGAAGATGAGGCTAAAGACCAGCAGCAGCAGGTAAAACGGATTGCGCGGTTCGGTCGAAGCGGTCATCGGAAGTTAGCATCTCCGCACCAGGTTACCGGCAACTTCACACCGCCATCGCGTGATAGCCGCAATCGACGTACAGAATGTGCCCGGTGACAGCAGAGGCCAGCGGGCTGCACAAGAAAAGCGTCGCGTTGGCCACTTCTTCGGGTTTGATGGGCCGCGGCAACGGCGAACGAGCGGCGGCATACTGAATCGACTTTTCAAATTCCCCGGGCCGAATGCTCCGCGCCGCCCGCGAGGCGTAGGGTCCGGCGGAGATGAGGTTGACACGAATGTTCTTGGCGCCGAGGTTATGGGCCAGTTGTCGGGCGTCGATTTGCAAGGCAGCTTTGGCCGCGGACATGCCGCCGCCGTAATACGGCACCACCCGTTCGCCGCCGAGGTAGGTGAGCGCCACAGCGCTGGCACCACCGGGGCGGTTTTCCATGTACTTTTCCGCGGAGCGCAACAGGCTCGTCAACGAGTAGGCGCTGATCCCCAGGGCTTCGTAGTAAGCCGCCCTACTGGTGTCTTTGGCGAGTTTGGTGATTTCGCGGCTGAAAGCCACCGAATGAATGAGAATATCGATGCCGCCGAACTGCTGGCCCACGGCGTCAACCGTCCCCTGGATTGAGTATTCAGGGAATTTAGCATAGCGGCGATCGGTGCGGACCGCTTCGGGCACATCAGCCATGGTGTCGTAGGAGACATCGCAGGGAAAGATTTTTGCCACGGTCAGCTCGCTGCCGTCTGGAAGCCTGCGGCTGTCGGCGTCTTGTGGGCGCGTCAAAAGGCTTTCAACGATGCTGACCATGCGCGGGTGACAAGCCAGCACGATGGTCGCACCGGCCGCCTTGAGGGCTTTGGCGATAAACCAGGCAAACGACTCATTATCGCCGACGCCGGTGACCAGCGCCACCTTGCCACTCAGATCGATCGCAACCATGTCACCACCACTCCCCACTTCCGCTGGAACATGGGCCATCCGTTGGCCCGCGCCGCCGCGGCATGGTATTCCTATGGACGAAGTGACCCGACGTGCAGACGCTATCAGCACCGAACATTCGGCCCGGCAACGAATAAGCTGGCCCGTCTGGCTGACGCGGCGAAGGTTCCGCCGAAATGAATGTCATGAATGTCGCACCGCTGTCGAGCGACAACGATGTCGACCGCTACGGAGAACAGTCGGTGTTCTCGCAGCCGCATGGGCACCGTTCAGCCAACGCCCGTCGGGGGAACGTTACGCAAGGTCGTCAAGACCTATCCCGACGGGAACTCGGCCTTGCGCGGTGTCCCTTTGCAGGTCCAGCTTGGGAATGGCTTGTGGTCGTAGGCCCTTGCGGCTGCGGCAACCCAAGCATACTGCGGCTCCCTGCCGGACTGAAAATCGGTGACAACGGAACGATCGAGATCGACGGTAAAATCGTCCGGGTGGGGCCGCCGGCCGCCGTCCGTGCTAAACCGCTTTCGCGGGCGAGTGCCGGTTGGTCCGCGTGAGCGGCGATGAATTTTTCCGAAGCCTGCATGCGCAGCGGAGGAAATCTGCTACAATGGAGGACAAGTTGCTGGGCCGCAGCGCTACCGTGCCGAATGGCCCCTGGAGCAGGCTTCAAGGCCATCGGTAGGTGCCGGCGGATGCCGTGACCGTCGAGCTTCGACCGGTTCGTCTGGAGGCTGTGCTGCTGGTGGTACTGCTCGTTGGGCAGACGGGCAATCAGGTGACCGGACTGTGCGGCGGCCGAGAGATCGTAGATTGGTCGACGGCTCCGGTACCTCCCGCAGATGGCCGGGGATTTACCATGAACTGGAACAATCTGTACCTGTGCGATGCTCGGACCGTTGCGGCTTGGTCGGCGCCGTGA
>JANWVS010000610.1 GCA_025056835.1 Gemmataceae bacterium
GACAACCCTGCGATACAGCGGCTTCTTGAGGGCGGCGTGGGCCTTGGCGTAGACTTCGGCGAGTTGGGCATTGTCGTAGAGCATTTTTTCGAAGTGCGGCACGGTCCAGGTGCGTTCGACGGTGTAGCGATGGAAACCGCCGCCGAGGTGGTCCCAGATGCCGCCGTGGGCCATCTTGTCGAGGGTCAACGTAAGCATGCCGAGCAACTGCTTGTCATTGCTACGCTGCCCGATGCGGAGCAGGAACTCCAACCGCGGCGGCGTCGGGAACTTCGGACCGCGGAAGCGCCGTTGCGGGCTGCCGAAGCCGCCATACTCGGGATCGAATTCTTCCTTGAGTTCCGTTGCGATGCCTTCGATGATTTTGGCGTCGAGGCGCGTCAGGGCGATGGCCGGGCCGCCGGCCAGAGCCTGTCGTGTCGCCTCCGAGCGCGCTTCGGCGGTGGCTTCGATGCCTTTGGGGTCGTCCCGCCAGGCATCGGCGACAATCTTCAGCAGCGACAGGAAGCCGCGCACCTTTTCGCCGTCAACGATCCGATCTTCGCGCGGCCAGTAGGTGCCGCCGACGATGGGGCGGCCGTCCGGCATCAGGAACATCGACAACGGCCAGCCGCCGCCGGTCCGTTGTGTCTGAAGCGCAGTCATGTAGATATGATCGATGTCCGGTCGTTCCTCGCGATCGACCTTAATGCAAATGAAGTGCTCATTGAGAATCTTGGCGACGGCCTCGTGGTTGAACGACTCGCGCTCCATGACGTGGCACCAGTAACACGAGCTGTAACCGATCGACAGGAAAATGAGCTTGTTTTCCTGCTTGGCCTTGGCGAAGGCCTCAGGCCCCCACGGGTACCAGTTCGTGGGGTTATGGGCGTGCATCAGGAGATACGGGCTAGTCTCCTTGGCGAGCCGATTGGTGTACTTCGGCTTGGTGGCGGCAGGCTGAGCGGTAACCGCGCCGAAAGAGACGAAAAACAGGGCGACCGCTGCGATGCGCTCGAACATGACACCCCCAAGGAGAAACGAGTTAGGTGCCGGCGGCCGGCCCCACGTCACTCCGCCGTTGGACCGTCCTTGCGCACGGTGATCCAAATCGGCGGACTGGAATAGGCGATTTTGACGACGAAGTTGATCGACACGTTGGCAACGATACTGATCGGCACATTCTCAATCGGCGCCGCCTTCGCGTCGGCCTTGAGGACAATGTGCCCCTGGCTCGTCGTGCCGAGCAGCGTCTTACTCTTGTTGGCCGCGACCGTCACGCCCGGCGGCAGGGGATTGCCGTACACACTGCCGAGATGCTCCAGCATGACATTGAGCGACACCCCCTTGTCATAATCGGCGCGGCGATGGATGGTGACGTCGATCTTCGCTTCCTCGCCGGGGCGAAGGATCACTTTCGTAGTGCTGACCTCGACCTTGAGAATGTCCGACGGATTGGTGATGGCCACGACGTGCGTGTTTACGTTGAATTTCGCGCGACCGCCCCCCGGCGAATAAATTTCCTGTTCCGGTTGCGTGAGACGCGTGAGGACGACTTCTTTGCCATCAGGCATGGCCGCCTTGGCGGTGCCGACCACCTGGACGAACTCGGCCAAGTGTCGTTTGGCCGCCGGATCGGCGGTCAGCACGATGACGCCCTGGGTCATCGCCGGCGGAATCGTCAGCGGACTGGCCGAAATCTCTTGGGGCAGTCCCTTGACATCGACCTGAACCGGCCCGGCGAAGCCGTTGAGACGGTTGACGTGCACATACCACGCCGCACTGGAACCAGGGCCGATCATCGCCTTGTCGGGATCGCAGCGCAGCGTGAAGTCGGGCATGGGAAAATCGACTTCGAGGTAGTAAACGAAGGTCTCGCCTCCCTTGCTGTTCAAATCACGAATGCGGAGGACATAATCGGCGTCGGCCGGCGGCGTGAACGTCAACGAGGCCTCTTGGCCGTGGGTCACGTCGCTGGACGTAATCGTCGCTCCCTCGGCATTCATGACTTCCAGCACACCGTGCAGGCTGGAATTCAACAGCGTCCCAAAGCGCCGAGCCTTCAGCTCGACCCGGACCGGTTTCCCCTTGGCAGCCTTGAATACGAAATGGTCCATATCGCGGCGCTGACCGATGCGGCCGTTGATGCCGGCGGGAAGCGTCACGCGCGTCGCCTGTTGGAGCGTGTCGTTAGGCTCCTGTTCATGGAATTGCGGCAGCGGGCTGACGACAAACGTGATCGGATTAAGTT
>JANWVS010000611.1 GCA_025056835.1 Gemmataceae bacterium
CATCGACAAAATGTGTTTCTGCGAATCGGTCACCGGCATCGGCAATTACAAGCCGTTGCCCGACGGCTATGCTTTCGCGCCCGCCAGCGGCAACCGGCCCGGCGAACTGGTGCAACTGTACGTTGAGTTCCGCAATTTCGTCAGCGAACCGCGGCAGGGGGCCTTTGAAACGCGCCTGTCCAGTTCCGTCGAGATCAGCGACAGCCGCGGCGAATTGCTCTGGTCATATCGCTTCGAAGATGAACGAAAGCCGATCCGCAGCCGGACCCAACTGCACGATTGGTACAACAATTACACGTTCTTCGTTCCCAAGGGGCTGCCGCCGGGAACTTACCGCCTCACCTTGCAAGTGGCCGACGAAACGCTGCCCGACCATCGCCGCGTGGCGCGCCGCTCGATTGAGTTCCGCGTCGCGGCTGTTCCTGCGCGGTTGGCCGGCAACTGAACCGCTCGACCCCGCCGCCCGTACCCGCCGCCCTTGCCCGCTGGCCTCCCCCGTCCTTTACCCGCAGCCTCCGCGGGTGCAACCCTTGAATTTCCGCGCGAAAACCCGACAACACGGAAGAGAACTGCGGAACGGCCGGCGCTGCGGCTCTCGCCTGGCACCGGTGCTGTTGGAGCCAATGCGTATGCGCTGGACATCGTGGCTGCTGGTGGCGTGTTATTTTCTTTCTTCCACGGCCGCTATGCGGGCGGCCTCGGACGAAGCGCAAGGCGTCGTGTTTCTTCGCTGGCTCGACGACGACCATTGCCTGGTCGCCCGAGACGGCTGGGTAATCAAAGTTGCGGTCCAAAGCGGTGCCGCGGTCAACATGGGTCGTCTGTCGCCTGACGAAAACATAAGCCCTGCCCCGGGGGACTTCTTGGTGCGACCCGGGCCGGCTCCTTGGTACGAGGTCAACGCCCACAACCTGGTCAACGATTTGACCCTCGCCAGCCCCGATGGCAAATGGCTCGGCGTCGTCCGCAAAAACGATCTTTATCTCGTTGACAAGACCACCAAGCACGAGCGTCGGCTCACGACCGACGGCAGCGACGTGATCTTCAACGGCCGGGCCGATTGGGTCTATTACGAAGAAATCGTGGTGCCGTCCCGAACGCAGCGCGTCTTTTACTGGAGCCCCGATTCCAGGCGCATCGCTTTCCTGCGGCTCGACGATACGCACGTCGATCGGTTTACACTGGTCGACGCCACGCAGCGTCAGCCGCGGCCGGAGGTGACAACGTATCCCAAGGTCGGCCGCCCCAATCCGACGGTGAAAATCGGTATCGCTGCCGTGGCCGACCAACCGCTGACCTGGGTTGACCTCGCCGGTTACGATCCCAAAGACTTGCTGATCGCGCGGCTGGGTTGGCATCCCGACAGCCGACATGTCTATTTCTACGCTCAGAATCGCATCCAAACCTGGCTCGACCTGTGTCTGGCCGACGCCGCTACCGGCAAGGTCACAAAACTCTTTCGCGACCAGACCAAGGCCTGGATTTTCGATTATGGTTCCATCGGACCGGTCCACTTTCTCAAGGACGGGACGTTTTTGTGGTTCAGCGCCCGCAGCGGCAATAAGCACCTGTACCGCTACGCCGCCGACGGCCAGCTCCTCAATCCCGTCACGAGCGGCGCTTGGGACGTCAATTCGCTGACCAAGGTCGATGAAGCCGACGAATGGGTCTACATCACTTGCAACAAGGATGCTTGGCTGGGCAACGTCCCTTATCGCGTCAAGCTCGATGGTACCGGCCTTGAACCGCTCATAAAAGACAAGCCGGCGGCCGGAACGCACGAAGTCTATTTCAGCCCCGGGGGTAAATTCTTCGCGGACCAATGGAGCGATTTCGATACGCCGCCCCATGTCGCGATCTACCGAGCGGATGGACGCCACGTCCAGACCATGGCCCCAAGCCCCGACATGGGACCGGTTCCTGTGAGCCTTTCGCAAGAGCCGAAGCCCGTCCCGCCTCCGAAGAAATCCGGCGGGGCCGAGCTGGTCAGAATCCAGACCCCCGACGGCGTCACCTTGGCGGCCACCGTGCAGCTCCCGCCGAATTTCGACCCGAAAAAGAAGTATCCGGTCTGGTACTCCGGCTACGGCGGACCGCACACGCCGACCATCCGCAATGCCTTCAGCGGCAAGGGCAGCGGCGACGCCGCCAAGGCGGCCCAAGGCTACATCGTCTTCCGGGCCGACCCGCGCAGCTCGTCCACCACGCCGCACCT
>JANWVS010000612.1 GCA_025056835.1 Gemmataceae bacterium
TCACGGGCAACGTCGACACGATTTCGATGGTTGCCACATCGCCCAGCGGTACGAGGCGGTTGTCGCCGGCGCGGAGGAGAATCGGCTCGAGCTGGCTGGGGCTGGCGCGCTGCTGCCATTGCAGACGCATGCGAATGTCGTAGCGCCGGCCGCCCTCCGTGTACTTGGCGATCCGCTGGCCGCCGACGTGCAGGCTCAAGCTGTTGGCGAGGTGGGCCATGGTCATGTTCAGCAGCGCCAGCTTGTCGTGGTCCGGCCGGATTCTCACTTCGGGCATGCCGGGGCGATAGTCCGAGTCGATGTCCACAAAGCAGCCGCTGCGCCTCATGCGTTCCATGATCTGCTGGGCGATCTTCGGGAGCCGTTCCCAATCGCCTTGAATGGCCACGTCCACAGGATCACCGCGCTGGGGAGTGAACCCTTCCGTCGATAAATCGCGCAAGACGACGCGAACGTCGGCCACCTCCTCGAGCCTCGCGCGGACTTCGCCCATAACTTCGAGTTGCGACTTGCGGCGCTGGTCCTTCGGGATGAGCTGCACGAAAATGTCGGCCTCGTTAATGAGCTGGCCCGGTTCCGTTGCGACGGTCGTCAGAAAACTGGCAACCTCCGGAAGGCTCTGGAGGCGTCGTTCGCATTCCTGGAGCCGGTTGTCGATGTAATCGATGCTCGACCCGACCGGACCGACGACGCGGACGACAAACCGGCTCTGGTCTTCGCTCGGAGTCAATTCCATACCCAGGAGATCGCAATAGATAAAGACGAAGGCGATGGCGACCAGCGCACCGCCGCTGCCCAGCACCACTGGCCAGCCGCGCAGCGACCACTCCAGCAGCCGCGCGTAGCCGCGCGACGTCTTGTCCAACAGCCACTCGGTGGGCCGCAACAAACACGGTACGAGCACAAAACGGTCGACCGCCCAATAGACTTGATTGCCGAACTTTGTCAGCAACCCGCCCAGGACCAACTCCCCCAAGCACGTGCCGGCCCACCACCACGGCGCCGCGACCAACTGGCTTGGATCAGGCACCGTCAACCACAAACCCGCCAGCGACGCCGGCCACCAACCATAAGGCGCCGCCTCCGGCACTACAATGCCGAGCAGCCGAATCACGCTGCCCGCGACGGCGGCGGCTGTCCCCACCAGCATCGAAAGCGGCAGGCCGAAAGTGGGCGGCCGCTTCGGTATTCGCTGGTGCAGGTTGAGAAAGTACGCGCACAGCATTGGCGTCAACGTCAGGGCGCACAGCAGCGACAGGAACACCGCCACACTGACAGTGACTCCGAATTGGAAGAAGAACTTGCCGATCGTTCCCTTCATGAACGCCACCGGCAAGAAGATAGCCATGATGGAAAAGGTGGCCGCCAAAGCGGCAAATGTGATCTCGCGGGCCCCAAGCAACGCGGCCTCACGTTTCGATTGGCCCATCTCGCGATGGCGGTAGATGTTTTCCAGCACAAGAATCGCGTCATCGACCACCACGCCAACCGAGAGCGACAAGCCCAGGAGCGTCATGAGATTGATCGTGAACGGCTCGAGGCCGAACAACGCCACGCCGTACTTCAGCACGAAAAACGTCCCGATCAGCGATGTCGGAATCGACAGGCAGATGTTGATCGTGGTCCCCAGCGAGCCGAGGAAAAGAAAGCAGACGACGGCCGTAAAGACGATCCCCAGAAACAACGTCAGCTTCAACTCCGCGACGTTTTCCTTAACGAAGATCGAATAATCGACCGGCACGTGCAGTTCGACGCCCGGCGGCAGCATCTTGAGCAGCGGACCGGGCTTGTCGGGTGTGCCGATCTGCTTGCGGACGTTCTCGCAGACCGCGACGAGGTTGCCGCCGATGGCTTTGCGCACGCCCACGGCCACGGCCGGCATTCGGCTGTAGCGGGCGAAGCTGCGGCGATCTTCGGCGCCGTCTTCGATCACCGCCACGTCTTTCAGATACACTTGCTGATGGTTCTTCTGGGCGATGGGCAAGCGGTTGAGGTCTTTGAGCGTGTAGGCCTCGCCCATGGTGCGCAGGTTGGCTTCGGTCAGTTTGCTTTGGATATAGCCGGCCGGCATTTCCGTGTGCTGCATCTGCACGGCCCGGAGCAGGTCCTCGGCCGACATGTTGTAGGTGCTGAGCCTCAAGGCATCGTGATGGATGCGAATGTTGCGCGATTGCAGCCCGCCGAATTGGACGCCGCC
>JANWVS010000613.1 GCA_025056835.1 Gemmataceae bacterium
ATCGGCTGGGAAGGCTTCGCGTCAGCCCCCGTGCAAAGACGGTTCGCAGCTGAGCAACCGCCGCGGCGATATCCCGGGACAAAGAGGTGGCTTCACTTTCGTTAGCCATACCGACGCACGTTCTCCAACGTCGCCAAGACCAAGCACACTCGGCGTTTCCGCCGGCCGCGAAGCGGGCGACACAACGCCCTGCTGGGGCGCCCCGCTCTTGGCCTACCGAACGTCGCGACGATCGGCCAGCGCCGCCCTTCCGCGCGTGCCTCGGCGGTCGCATCGTCCAGAAAATTCGATTATCCGCGGTTCGGTCATCGTCTATAGGAAACGGTTGTGGGACGCCGCCCACCTTTGGAGGCACCCAACTTACCGGGTTCGACTGTTTCTTCGTACCGTGGAAAGGATGCTTCTATGTTGCCCCTGGGATCACGCTCGCGCCGAGGTTTCACGCTCATTGAGTTGTTGGTGGTCATCGCCATCATCGCCATTCTGATTGGCTTGCTGTTGCCGGCCGTGCAAAAGGTGCGTGAGTCGGCCAACCGCACGACCTGCCAGAATAACCTCAAGCAGATGGGCATCGCAATCCACGCCTATCACGACGCCAACAAGAAGCTGCCGCCCAGCCGCATCGGGCCTCAACACGCGACTTGGTTTGTGTTAATCCTGCCTTACCTGGAGCAATCGGCGCTGTACAGCAAATGGGATCTCAGTCGGAGTTATTACGAACAATCGGTGGAAGTCAAGCGCGCGTTTGTGCCGTTGTACGTCTGTCCGACCCGCCGCACCGAGCCGATGATGAGTACTCTGTACGAAGGCAATCCCCACGATCCCGGCACGCAAGGCGACTATGCGTGTAACGGCGGTCAATTCTACAACGCGATCGTCGACCATCCGCTGTGCCGCGGGCCGATGTGTTACGCCGATGCTCAGGTAAGCGGCACCGTGCTCATCGCTTCCAACTCGCAAACATCCCTCGCCCACATTACCGACGGCACGAGTAACACGTTCCTCGTCGGCGAAAAGCATTCGGTGCGCAGCCGTTGGGGCCATAGCGGGCCGTCGTTCGGCGAAGGATCGATTTGGAATGGCGAATTCCCGCGCAACTTCTCGCGCATCGCCGGGCAAACGCGCTGGAACTTGGGCCAACACCCCGAAGATCTCGCCGGGCCGTGGCACTGCAAGTTCGGCAGCTATCACCCGGGAATCTGTCAGTTCTTGTTTACCGACGGCCGCGTCACAGCCATTGCCAACTCTATCGACATGGACAGTCTACAAAGGCTGGCCTGCCGCGATGACGGCTTGGTCAATCCCGAGTTCTAAATCGGCTTGCTCGCTGACCGAGGGCGAGTCCCGGTCCAGTACCTCGGCACCGGGGCTCGCAGCTCGTGGGGAGGACGAGAGGGGCTTTATGCGTGCTCTGACGTTTTGGAGGCAAATCCTTGTTCTGTGGCTGTTGGCCAGCCTGGTTCTCGGCTGCAAGAACGACGTCGCTTCAACGAAACTCACCAAGGCGGAGATCGAACTCGACAAAGTGCTCGATGCCTGGGCCCGCGGTGAGCCGGCGGATCAATATCCCGATGTCGATCCCGATTGGAAGGCTGGTTACAAACTGCACAGCTTTTTGTCGTCGGACGCCCGCTTGGTCGAAACCAAACCCGAGCAAGCGCGGGTCGAAGTCGCTTTGTCGCTGAGCGATCCCAAGGGCAAACGCCTCCAGAAGACCGTCGTCTACCGTGTCGAGCAAGGTCCGCCGGTTGTCATTCGTCGTGAGAGCGTGCGTTGACACCATGCCTCGGCACCGTGCTGGCGCGTTGCCCCGGATCGTTTGGCGTCCACAATAATCCCTGATGGATTGGTCTCGACTCCGCGCCGACGTGCCGGTCGTGCAGCGCTGGGCGTACTTTGATCACGCCGCAGTCGCTCCCCTGACCGTCCGTGCCGCGGCCGCACTCCGCGAATGGACCGACGATCTGCTCGCCAACGGCCTGGTCAACGAACGCCATTGGCTGGCCCGCGTACAGCACGTCCGCGAACTCGCTGCTCGCCTGCTCGGCGCCGATCCGTTGGATGTTGCCTTTGTCAAGAACACCAGCGAGGGCATCGGTATCGTCGCCGAGGGGTTTCCCTGGCGGGCCGGCGACAACGTCGTCATTGCGCGCGAGGAGTATCCGGCCAATCAATATCCGTGGCTGAACTTGA
>JANWVS010000614.1 GCA_025056835.1 Gemmataceae bacterium
CAAACGGCGCACTGAGATTCGCCGAGGGGTCGGCCAGCAGCGGCACTTCGCGAGCGCCCACCACCAACGGCACCTCCGGCCAGCGCTGCTTGAGGGGGCCATTGCCGGCGATGTGGTCGCCGTGGCCGTGCGTGTTGAGGATGGCTGCGGGGACGAGGCGGTGGTCGTTGAGGAAATCGAAGATCATTTCAGGCTCGAGACCCGGATCGACCACCACGGCGTCGCCACGCCCTTCCAACCAGAGAACATAGGTGTTCTCGGCGAAAGGCATGGAGACAAGCGTGTGAATGTGCAGGGGTGTAGTCATGGGCTGGGGGTGCGGGGTAGGCGACGCCGTCATTGTAAGAATTACAAGCGACCTGGCTCGGCCCCAAAATCTCATCTTTTTTGCAAACGATCGGCCGGGTTAGACTTAATCGGCACCGTGGCGAATTTGAGGCAACGCGGCACGATGGTTGCAATGCTGTTCCGGCACCACGCGGTCGCGGATCCACGGTAACGAGGTGTCCTTCGATGAAACAACAACTTCCGACCAATGTTCGGCTGGTCCTCGCCTGCCTGGCCGCGATCGTGGGCGCTGCCGGCGGCTTCGGTCAGACGCCGCTCGCTTCGGTCCCGCAAACGCCGTTGACCAATCCGCCGGCGCCGGGAGCAGCCGCGGCACCGCAACCTGTTTCGCCGCTGGACCAGCCGATCGCGTGGCTGCAGGAGGCCAAGCGAAACTACGGCGCCGTCCAGGACTACACCTGCACGATGATCTCGCGCGAGAACATCCGCGGCCGGTTGAAGGATGAGAACGTCGTGCAAATGAAATTTCGGGTCACGCCGTTTAGCGTCTACCTGCGTTGGCTCAGTCCGCCCGAAGTGCGCAACCAAGAAGTGGTCTACGTCCACGGCCGTAACAACAACCAGATGCGCGTTCACGCCAAGGGCCTCATCAAGGGGGCCGTCGGCTTTGTGTCGATCGACGTCAACGACCCCCGCGTGCTCGAGCACAGCCGGCATACGATCCTGGAAGCGGGCATCGGCAATCTGATCGATCAGACGCTCGCCCATTTTCTCCTGGAACGACAGATCAATCGCACGGAAGTTCGCATTGCCGAGTACGACTACGACAAACGCCGTTGCTTGCGGATCGAAAACACGCGCAGCGAACGCCACCCGCGCTTTTACGCGTACCGGAGTGTGATTTACCTCGACAAGGAATCGAAGCTGCCGATACGCAACGAGAACTATGATTGGCCGCGGCCCGGCGGTCCGGCGGGCGGCGAGTTGCTGGAATCATTCAGCTACGTCAACCTGCAATTCAATGTGGGCTTGACCGACCGCGACTTCAACAAGTAGGGCCTTTGCCCGACGTTCCGAAGTCCCACGTTGTCTTCTGGTCAGGTTTTGGCGCCGGGCGGTCGCGGGGCCAAGCTCATTGCTGGCTGAGGCATTTTTTGGTAGATTGAGCGCGTAGCCCCGCCTGCCGCCCGCTTCGTGAAAGCTATCGCGGAGTCAAGTATGACCGTTCGCTGCTTTCGTGCCTTGCCGCTCTCGATGCTCATTTGTACCGCACCCGCGGCCGCTGATACGACCATTGAGTTCAACCGTGACATTCGCCCGATCTTGTCGAACCACTGCTTCGTGTGCCACGGCCCGGACAACAACCTCCGCAAGGCGAACCTCCGCTTGGACCAGGACAAGGGGCTGTACGACCGTGCCGACGGCGCCCCGATCATCGCGCCGGGCAAACCCCACGAGAGCGAGCTGTTCAAACGGATTACGTCTTCGGACAGAAGCTACCGCATGCCGCCGGCTCGATTGAATAAGGAACTGACCAAGGAGCAAATCGAGCTGATCCGTGCCTGGATCGAGCAGGGCGGCAAGTATCAACGGCACTGGTCGTTGGTGCCGCCGGTGCGCCCGCCGGTTCCCGCCGTGAAAGACACGGCCTGGGTTCGTAATCCGATTGATGCTTTCGTCCTGGCACGCTTGGAACGGGAAGGTCTCAAGCCGGCGCCGCCCGCCGACCCGCGAACACTGATGCGGCGCTTGTCGTTCGACTTGTTGGGATTGCCCCCCACGCCCCAGGAAGTCGAAGATTTTGTCCGCGAGTACCAGGCCAGTCCAAAGCCGCAGACGGTCGTGGAAAAACTCGTGGATCGATTGCTGACTTCGCAGCACTACGGCGAACGAATGGCCG
>JANWVS010000615.1 GCA_025056835.1 Gemmataceae bacterium
TCCTCTTCGGTAGCGGGGCGTGTGGCGGTGCTGATGATGAGCGGAGTCCGCGCCTCGTCGATGAAGATGTTGTCGGCTTCGTCGACGATGGCGTAGTGGTGGCCGCGCTGCACTTTGGGGTCCTGGGGTAGCTCCATGTGGCCGTGGGTCAGCCAGGCCGTCCAGAACGGAACCGCGCCCGTTGCCTTGTTCGCCTTGATCTTGAGCCGATCGCGGAGGAAGTCGAAGCCGAACTCGGAAGCCGTGCCATAGGTGATGTCGGCCCGATAAGCGGCGGCACGATCGTCGTCGTTCATTTTCATCTGCAACACGCCGACCGACAGGCCCAGGGCGTTGTAGATGCTGCCGGTGTATTCGGCGTCGCGCTGGGCCAGATAGTCGTTGACCGTGGTCACGTGGACGCCTTTGCCGAGCAGGGCGTTCAGCGCCGCCGGCAACGTCGCCACCAGCGTCTTGCCTTCGCCGGTAGCGACTTCGGCCAGGCCGCCTTGGTGGAGAATAACGCCCGCCACCAATTGCACGTCATACGGCCGCAGGTTGATCGTGCGTTGCGCGGCGACACAGGTCAGGCCGAAGCATTCCGGCAAGAGGGCATCGAGGGATTCGCCGCCGCGGGCCCGGCCCCGCAGTTGCTGGCCGCGCAGCAGGATTTCCGTATCGCTCAGTTTGGCGAATTCGCTCTCCCAGTAGCGGATACGGTCGATTTGCAGGGCGCCCCGGGCCAGGCGCCGTTGCGACGGCGTGCCAAACCAAGCTTTCAGATAATTGAGCCATTTCGGACCAAAGCGATCGGTCCGGTTGGCGCGGTCGAAGGCCCGCCGTGCGGCCGCCGCGCCTGGCGTTTCAACATGGACGGCGATGTCGTTCAAGCAAACTCCCTACGCTGGTGCACGTCGCTGGCGGCACAACCTCACAGGGCCGTTCGATTGTGGCCCAAGTCGTTATGTTTCGAACGAGCCGGGCCGGTTGACGACCGACGCAAAAAGACTTCCGGCACAATCGATCAGCCCTCGACCTCATCCGCAGGCCGCGGTGCGGTCGTTGTCGAACCGGTCCTCGCTAATGTAAGCGAGATCCGCCCAGAACTCAAGCCCTTGCTTCGTGAGCCTGCCGACGATAGACTCATCAACAGCCGGCCGCGCCCCGGACGGCCCCGCCGAAACCTGCCCCCCTTGCTACCCTATCTTCTCGGAGCCGTGCTACATGCGATCTGCGTTTGCTGCGAATCTCGTCGCTTGGTTGACCTGTCTCGGTTGGTGGACGGCGCAGACGGACGCCGCCCGGGCTGCCGATTGGCCCCAGTGGCGCGGTCCCAATCGCGACGCCCGCTCCATCGAGACCGGGTTGCTTTCCAAATGGCCCGCTGATGGGCCGAAGCTCTTATGGAAGGCCAGCGACGTCAACAAAGGCGGCAACGTCGGCCAGGGGTACTCCAGTCTCGCCGTCGTCGAAGGCCGCATTTACACCATGGGCAATCGCAACCTGCCGCGCGATCCCAAGGCCAAGGGCAATCCGGAACGGGCCGACTGCCTTGTCTGTCTCGATGCCGCGACAGGCGAACAGCTTTGGGTCACCAAGATCGCTCCCGCCTGGGGCGACGGTCCGCGCTGCACGCCGACGGTTGACGGCAAGCGCGTCTATTGCTTGGCGCCGTATGAACAGGCCAATCCGGCCAATCCCAAGCAGCGCGATCGCGTCGGTCTTTTGGCCTGCGTCGATGCGCAAACCGGCAAGCTGCTCTGGCAGAAAAACCTCTTGGAGGAATTCGGCGGCATGATGCAATCCGGCTGGAACTACAGCGAATCGCCGGCCATCGACGTCGACAAGGTGATCGTCACTCCCGGAGGCAAGGACGCCATCATGGTCGCTCTCAATAAGATCACCGGCGATGTGATCTGGAAGTGTGCCGCGCCCAAGACCTGCGGGGCGGGCTATGCCTCGATCGTCATCACCGAGGTCGGCGGCGTCAAACAGTACATCACCCTCATGGGGCCGCCGCTGGGGTTGGTCGGCGTCGATGCCTACACCGGCAAGTTGCTGTGGAACTACAGTCGCGTGACTAACGGCACCGCTGCCATTCCCACTCCCTTGGTCCACGGCGAGTACGTGTTTGCCTCCAGCGGCTACGGCACCGGCGCCGCGCTGCTCAAGCTGGTTCCCGACGGCCAAGGCGGCA
>JANWVS010000616.1 GCA_025056835.1 Gemmataceae bacterium
CGTCTTCGCGCACCGGTCGGAGATGACAGTGTTTGCCTCGGCCGATGAGGAACGTCGGGACCGTAAGAGGAATTTGCCGACCTTTGTGGACGCCGTTAAGGACCGTGATCGCAACGTTCATGGCAAGACCTCCGCGAGCTGTCGATGCGTGGCTCAAGTGCATTTTGTTCAGCTTGGCGCGGAATTACAAGGGGGAATCGCCAATTCGAGGGAATCAAGCGCGACCAATCGGTCCCGCTACGCCTTGATAATGTCGCGGACGGTCATGCCGCCGGGGATCATCGGCAGTACGTGCTCCTGATAAGGCACCAGAACATCGAGGACAAACGGTCCAGGAGTATCGAGCATTTCTTCTAACGCGTCGTCCAGTTCGTCTTTGCGACGGACGGCACGGGCACCACAACCAAACCCTCGGACGATCGTCTCGAAGTCGGGATAAGGTTGGTGATCGAAGCCTGCGCCGAGGTAGGTGTGGGCGCGATTGCTTTCGTAGAACCGGTCTTCCCACTGCACGACCATGCCGAGGTGCTGGTTATTTAAGAGCAGCACTTTGACGGGCAGTTTTTCGCAATAGGCCGTCGCCAGCTCCTGAAGGTTCATCAAGAAGCTGCCGTCGCCATCGATGTCGATGACCGTCTTGAACGGATGGGCGACTTGAGCACCCAAAGCCGCGGGCAGGCCAAAACCCATGGCTCCCAGGCCGCCGCTGGTACACCAAGTCCTCGGAGTCGTGAACTTCCAATACTGGGCCGCCCACATTTGATGCTGACCAACGCCGGTGGTGATGATCGTTTCGTCGAGTCGGCCGCGACTTTTGACCAGCGACCACAGCCGTTCGATGGCATATTGCGGCACGATGGCATCGTTGCGATCGACGTAGCGAATCGGTTCCTTGGCCCGCCAATCGTCGATCTGGTGGAGCCAGTCGGCGAATTGACTGGCCTTGGGGATGAGCGACGGGTCGCGATCGATCATGGCCACCAAGGCCCGCAGGGCCTCGCCGATGTCGCCGACGATGGGCAGCGTTGCCGTCTTGATTTTGTTGATTTCCGACGGGTCGATGTCGATGTGAACGATCTTGCCGTGCTTGGCAAACTCCGAGACTTTCCCGGTGACACGGTCATCAAAGCGGACGCCGAAAGCGAGCAACAAGTCGGCTTCGTTGATGGCCAAATTGGCAAAGACGCTCCCGTGCATGCCGAGCATGTTGAGCGAAAGATAGTGCTCGCTCGGGAATCCTCCCAAGCCGTGGACCGTCAGCGCCACCGGGATACTGGTCTTTTCCGCAAATTGACGAAGCCACGGAGCCGCACCGGACAGCACGATGCCCCCACCGGCGTAAATGATCGGCTTCTTGCTTTGGCGAAGCAACGCGAGCACGCCTTCGAGCTGCTGAGGTGCAATGGCGCGATAAGGCCGATAGCCCGGCAGGTTCATGGGCGGGTCGTAATTCGGAACGATTTTTTTGTTTTGCAAATCTTTGGGGACATCGACAATCACGGGACCAGGCCGGCCGGTCGAAGCGATATAGAACGCTTCCTTCATCACGCGCGGAATGTCCTCGGTGCGCTGGACGAGATAGTGATGTTTGGTGATCGGTCGACAGACTTCGACAATCGGTGTTTCCTGGAACGCATCGGTGCCGATGACGGCCGTTCCCACTTGCCCGGTGATGGCAATGATCGGCACGGAGTCCATCTTGGCGTCGGCGAGACAAGTGACGAGGTTGGTCGCCCCGGGACCACTGGTGGCCATGCAAACGCCGACCTTGCCGGTGCTGCGGGCGTAGCCTTCCGCCATGAAGCCGCCTCCTTGTTCGTGGCGCGGGAGCACCGTGCGGATTCGGTGTTGGAAACGCGTCAGCGCTTGGTGGAGCGGCATGCTGGCACCACCGGGGTACGCAAAAACGACCTCGACGCCGTGATTGACGAGGCACTGGACCAGGATGTCGGCACCGGATTGCGGAACTGTCGTTGCTGTTTCCATTCTCGACCTCGACCCAGCGTTGCGCTCGGCCGGGTGACGATTCGCCTCGGCTTGGCGCAGCTTTCCATGTGTCGTAGGGATCCGTGGGGCCATGAGCGAGCCAGGCATCGCCGGCTTGCCGCGGACCACAACTGCAGCTGTAGCAAAAAAATAACCTCGACGTAAACCGACGGCAATGTGGTTCACGTCG
>JANWVS010000617.1 GCA_025056835.1 Gemmataceae bacterium
AGCGCGGCGAGCTGCCGGGAGGCTACCGCGAGACCACGGCTCCGCTGCCTTTGCCTTTGCCGGTGGAGGCGGGGCCGGCGCGGCTGTACTTCCAAGGGCAGGAATATCTGCTTCGCGAACCGGCCTTTTGCCTCGGTTCTCATGCCGGCTGTCATCTGGTCATCGACACCACTCGCCATCCCGGCGTCGCCGCCAAACATTGCGAAATCCAGCACGATCGCCGTTCCTTCGTCCTTTATAACCGCAGTGCCGAGGGCACCCTGGTCAATGACGCACCGGTGACGGGGGCCGTTGTGCTTCAAGCCGGCGATTGGATCCGGCTCGGCGCCCACGGGCCGGTGGTCCGCTTTCTGGGTTCGCTCAACGGCCGCGGCCATCCCGTGTCCGCCTAGCGCTCCCCCCTTGGAGACGCGCCATGCTGAACCGCCACAAGATCCCCACGGTCTTTAGCATTTACATGCTCGACGTCCTTTGCTGCGCCTTGGGGTGCATCGTCTTGCTGTGGCAAGTCAGCTATCACGATGCCGAGGAAAAGAGCGCCGCCGCCGCCGCGGCGCTGGACCAGTTGGCGACGACGCGGCAGGGAGTCGCCGCTCGCGACCGGATGATCGCCGAGCGCGACCAGGTGATCCTCAAACAGAACCAGGCAATCGTCACCCTGACCGGCGAGTTGGAAAGTCTGCGCCGCGATTTACAAGCCGCCCAGGACGCCTTGGCCGAGTCGACGAAGAAGTACGTCGCCCTCGTCGGCGAACTGGACAAAACTCGCCAAGCCCGCGCGCTGGCGCTCAAGGAACGCGACGACCTGGCCCAGTTGGCCTTGATCCGCAAGCAAGAATTCGAGGCGCTGAAGAAAAACCACCGGGCCACCGAGGCGCTGCTGGCCAAGCTCACGATCGAGCTGAAGGAGTTGCAAGGCAAGAACACGCTGACGGCTGCGCAGCTGGCCGACAAACTCAAGGCCCACGCCGACTTGCTGGACAAAATCGCCAAGGCCGAGGCGCGGATCGTGCTTTTGGAAAAGGACCTCGACGTCAAGAAGTTGGAGTTCCTACTCGCCGCCAAGAAGCTCGACGAAAAAACGAGCAAACTTCAGGAGGCCGAGACGCGGCTGGCTACGTTGCAGAAAGAACTGATCGATCTGCGCGGCAGCAACGAGGAAACTCTCAAGCGGCTCGCCTTGGTCGAGGCCCGGGCCAAACTGCTCGAGCAGGACAACGATCGCGGCAAGCTTGAGCTGGCCGATGCCAACCGCCGGTTGAAGCTCCTAATGACGGAACAAGAAATCTTCCATCGCCGTCTGACGATTGGCGCCAAGGACCTCGCCGAGGCGCGGGCCCAAATCGCGTCGCTGGAAGGCGAGCGCATCTCCTTGCTGAACAAGACCAAGAACATCCAAGCCGCCATGGAAAATCGCTTCGCCGGCATCACCCTCACCGGCAAAAAGGTGATCTTTGTCGTCGATACCTCCGGCAGCATGGAGTTGACCGACGAAAACACCCTCGATCCCGACAAGTGGCCGCTCGTCTGCGACACCGTCGGCCGGCTGATGCAGAGCTTGACCGACTTGCGCCAATTTCAGGTGATCACCTTCGCCGATAAGATCGCCTATCCGCTCAAAAACGAGCGGCGCTGGCTCGAATACGATGGGCCGGCCACGGCCAAGGCGGTGGTGGCGGCGCTGCGGGCGATCAAGCCGCGCGGCGGCACCAACATGTATGCTCCCATGGCCGAGGCGTTTCTCTTCCGCGAACTCGGACTCGACACCATTTATTTGCTCTCCGACGGTCTGCCCAATCTCGGCGAGGGGTTGCCGCCGCAGGCCAATAAACTCAGCGATCAAGAAATCACCGATCTGCTCGCCAAGACGGTCCGTCGCCAGTTGAAGGTCGATTGGAACCGCTACCTTCCTGGGCAGCCGCGCGTCCGCATCAATACGATCGGTTTCTTCTACGAAAGTCCCGACGTCGGCGCCTTCCTGTGGGCCTTGGCCCGCGAGAACGACGGCAGCTTCGTCGGCATGAGCCGTTAGAGCGCTGAGCTGCCGGTCCGGTGCCGCCGGCGGCCGGCAACCGGTCGCGGCGGGGCGCCGCCCCCCCGCCGCAAAAGGCGACCGGGGAGTTCAAGCACGGCGCGGGCACCCCGGAGAGGCCCAGGAAAGCTGAGAGCGT
>JANWVS010000618.1 GCA_025056835.1 Gemmataceae bacterium
GTCGGACCTCCAGGGGAAATGGCAAATCGCCGCCGCTCATGGTGGTGATTGCGCTACAAATGCCGTAACGCTGAAGAATCCATTCGAAGCCTTTGGTGGGATGCACCCCTTGATGGAAAGCGATGTCGATCAGCGGTTGCAAGTCGCAATCATCACTCGGTTGAAAGGTCTCCAGAGCTTGTCGGACCGGCTCGGTTTCGCCGAGCATGCGGTAATAGGCCCAGGCTTGCGGAATCTCCCCGTCGTCGAGCCATAACCGGCCGACCGTGCGTGCGGCCTCGCGGATGCCGTCTTCGAAGGCCTCGTGCAGCGCGGGGGGAATATCGTGATTCGACCCGGTGGCGATCGGCGAAATGCCCAATTCGTGGCGTTTTTTCATGAGCAGGGCATAAAAGAGGCCCGCGTATTCTTTGTGCTTTTTCAACTCGTCGCAAAGTTGGGCAATGGCCGCCGCTGCTCCTTGCGAGCGGAAGGTGGCCTCCAGCGCGTCGAGAAATTGCGAATCCATGGCGAGCCTTTCGTGCCAACCGCGACGGCCTGGAGAAAACAGCCCCGCACCACTCGAGGGCGATCTGCCTTTAGCTTAGTGCCCTGGCGGCGCCACGTCGCCGAGGCGGCCGAGGCGATTGAGGATTCGCAGTTGAGCGCGGGCACGCTGCTGGGCCTTGAACCGCTCGCCCTCTTCCGCCGCCGTTGGCACCGGTCGCAGCGCTTCTTGCAAGGCCGCTTGGGCGGCTGCGGCGTTCAACTCCTCTGCGGGGACGGCTCGGGCGGTGAGCAACGTTACCACATCGCCGCGCACTTGAACAAAGCCGCCGTCGATGAAATAACGTTGCGTCGTCTTGCCTTGGATAGTCCGCAACTCGCCGAAACCGAGACGACCGATGAGCGGCTGTCGGCCGGGCAGCACGCCAAGCTCGCCATCGAACATCGGGACGACGACCATTTCAGCGGAGGTGTCGAGCACCGCTTTTTCGGGAGTTACAACCACGCAACGTAACGTTTTTGTTGTCGCGTCCATAGGGGTCGAGCCGTAGTTACTCGGTGTACTGCTCACAAGCCGTGGGCATGGCTGATGTCTCTCGTCGAGTCATCCGGCTTGTCGCCGGGGACCATGTGCCGACGCGGACCATCGGAGCGAACATTGCCGCGGTGCGTCGGCCCACGTCAGCCTTGCATCTTCTTGGCCTGTTCCACGGCCTCGTCGATGCCGCCAACATACAAGAAGGCGTTTTCCGGCAGATGGTCGTGTTTGCCGTCGCAGAGTTCCTCGAAACTGCGAATCGTTTCCGCCAACGGAGTGACTTTGCCAGGTCGATTGGTAAATGCTTCGGCGACGATGAACGGCTGGGATAGAAACTTCTCGATGCGCCGCGCCCGCGTGACCACTTGTTTGTCTTCTTCGCTCAGTTCTTCGACGCCGAGGATGGCAATGATGTCTTGCAGTTCGCGGTAGCGTTGCAGAATCTGCTGGACTCGGCGGGCAACGTTGTAGTGCCGCGGCCCCAGAATGTTGGGATCGAGCAACCGGCTCGAAGATGCCAAGGGATCGACGGCCGGATAGATGCCTTTCTCCGAGATCTTGCGTTCCAAGTAAATAAAGGCGTCCAAGTGTTGGAAGGCATTGGCCGGGGCGGGGTCGGTCGGGTCGTCGGCAGGAACGTAAACGGCTTGGACCGACGTGATCGCGCCGCGGGCCGTGGAGGTAATCCGCTCCTGCAATTCGCCCATCTCCGTGGCCAGCGTTGGTTGATAGCCGACGGCGCTGGGCATGCGGCCCAACAGGGCCGACACTTCCGAACCGGCTTGCGAGAACCGGAAGATGTTGTCCACGAACAAGAGGGTGTCGGCCCCGGTCGAATCACGAAACCATTCACACATGGTCAGCGCTGACAACGCCACGCGGAGACGGGCGCCCGGCGGTTCATTCATCTGCCCGAAGACCATGGCCGTCTGCGTGATCACGGAGCGATCGGTCTTGCCGATCTTGGTTTCTTGCATTTCGAGCCAGAGGTCATTGCCTTCGCGCGTGCGTTCGCCGACGCCAGCGAAGACGGAGTAGCCGCCATGCTGGCTGGCGATGCGGGCAATTAACTCGGTCAGGATGACCGTCTTTCCTAAACCGGCGCCCCCGAACAGACCGGCCTTGCCGCCGCGAACCAGCGGT
>JANWVS010000619.1 GCA_025056835.1 Gemmataceae bacterium
CGCTCTGTCGGAGGCGCTGGGAATCAAATCGGTGGAATTACTCTTCAAACTGCGCGCCCACGGGGCGCCTCCCACGACCAATATCAATTCCGTCATCGACGTCGACACTGCTGAATACCTAGCCGTGGAATACGGCGTTGAAATCGACATCAAGCGGCCGCCTTCCGCGGAAGAGGCCCTCTTGGCAAGTCTGAACTTAGATGCGCCGGATGACCCTGCGACGCTACAACCGCGGGCACCGATCGTCACCGTGATGGGGCACGTCGACCACGGCAAGACTTCGCTGCTGGACAAGATTCGCCAAAGCGACGTGGTCTCCACCGAGGCCGGCGGTATTACCCAAGTGCTGCGGGCGTGGCGCGTCGAGCACGGCGGCCGACCCATCACGTTTCTGGACACGCCGGGCCATGAAGCCTTCACGAAGATGCGGGCCCGCGGTGCGAACGTCACCGACATCGCCGTCATTGTCGTCGCTGCCGACGACGGTGTGATGCCTCAGACCGAAGAAGCGATTGCCCATGCCCGAGCCGCCGGCGTATCCTTGGTCGTGGCCATCAACAAGGTCGATCTGCCCAGTGCCAATATCAATCGCACCCGGCAACAACTTTACGGGCTTAACGTGCTGCCCGACAATATGGGCGGCGACACGCCCTTCGTCGAAACCAGCGCCGCCACGGGTAAGGGCATTGCGGAACTTCTCGATCAGATTAGCGTCGTCGCCGAGTTAAAGGAGCTGAAGGCCAATCCGAACAAACCAGCCAAGGGAACGGTACTCGAAGCGATGCTGTCGGAGGGAGAAGGCGTACAGGCTACCTTGCTGGTCCGCGATGGAACGTTGCGGCGCGGCGATGTGATCCTATGCGGCCATGCCTACGGCCGCGTCCGGCAAATGTACAACGATCACGGCGTTCCGATCGCCGAGGCCGGACCGAGCGTACCGGTGCGCATCACTGGTTTGGATGAAGTTCCTAACGCCGACGATCCGTTCTTTGTGCTGCCTGACTTGGCCAGCGCTCGCACCATTGCTGAAGAGCGCAAGGCCAAGCTGCACGAAGCCTCGCAAACCAAGCGAACGCCGCTGACCTTGGAAAACTTGTCGGAAACCAAGGTCGCTGAGCTGAAGCTGATTATCAAGGCCGACTTCCGCGGCTCGATCGAGGCCATTAAGAAGGAGCTCGAGAAATTCAACCATGCCGAGGTAAAGTTGCGCGTGCTCCATGCGGCGGTGGGCGCCATCACCGAGAGCGACGTCGATTTGGCCTTAACGTCGCCGCAAGACACGATCATCGTCGGCTTCAACGTAGTCCCGGACGACAGCGCCTTGGCGTTGGCCGAAGCCAAGGGTGTGCAAATCCGCCAATACGACATCATTTACAAACTCACCGACGATATTAAGGCGGCGCTCGAAGGAAAGCTCAAGCCCAAGGAAGAAATCATTCATCTCGGCCGGGCCGTGGTCCGCAAGACGTTCAAGATCAGTAAAGTCGGCACCGTGGCGGGCTGTTTCGTGACTCAAGGCGTCATCGAGCGTTCCGCGAAGGTCCGCTTGATCCGCGAAGGTGTCGTGGTTTACCCGCCGGCCGATCGCACGGCGAGCCTGGAATCGCTCAAACGCGTCAAGGACGATGTGCGGGAAGTTCGCGAGGGATTCGAGTGTGGTCTCAAAATCGCTGGTTATGATGACGTCAAAGTGGGAGACGTTATCGAAGCCTATCGCGTGGAGCAGGTGCATCGGACCCTCGAGTCGGGCTAACCATATGATCGTGGGCACGCTGCGAGTTCGCCTTCTGGTTCGGCAAGCGCGGAGCTTGAAGGACAAACGGCAAATAGTACAAAGCATCAAAGCCCGGCTCGCCAATGAGTTTAACGTTTCCGTCGCCGAAATCGAGGACCTCGACAGCCGGCAACTCGCTGTGCTGGGGTTCGCGATGGTCTCAAACTCGAGTCATCATGTGAAAACCGCGCTAGGTCAAATCGTGCAGGCCTTGCGGGTCCACCCGGTGGCCGAGTTGCTCGAATACGAAATGGAGACGCCGTGAAACCGCACCGCCTGTTGCGCGTCGCTGAGGTCGTACGCGAAGTGGCCGCCGAGACGATCCTCTTCGAGCTGCAAGATCCACGGATCAAGAACGTCACCGTCACCCGCGCCGAGGTGGCGGCGGATTTA
>JANWVS010000061.1 GCA_025056835.1 Gemmataceae bacterium
GACCAAGACGAGAGCCATCATCGCCTCTCCCATAACGACAAAGCGCGGCAGCAAGCATGGGTCATGCCGTCCCTTGGTGACAATCTCCGTCGGCTCGCCCTGGCGCGTCACGGTAGCTTGCCGCTGGGGCAGGCTGCTGGTGGGCTTGACGGCGACTCGGCAGACGATTGGCTGCCCGCTGGATATGCCGCCAAGCATCCCGCCGTGCCGGTTGCTCGCAGTAGTGATGGCGGCGATGGGCGGCGTGTTCGGCGCAGCGTCCGGTTTCCGAATGAACGGGTCGTTATGGTGACTGCCGCGGCTGGTGGCCACAGCGAAGCCGGCGCCGTACTCAAAGGCCGTCACCGCCGGCAGCGACAGCAAGGCCTTGGCCAGATCGGCCTTGAGCTTGTCGAACACCGGTTCCCCCAGACCCGGCGGCACGCCGCTGGCCCGGAGTTCGCACACGCCGCCGATGGAATCGAGGTCGCGGCGCACGTCGTCGATCAGGGCGATCATTTCTTGGGCCTTGACGGGATCGGGGCAACGCACCGGGGTCGCTTCCACTTGCTCCAACGTGACGGCCGCTGGGTCGGGAATATCGGCTACGACATGGCCCACCTGCTTGACATAGCCGAGGACCGAAACGCCGAGCTGTGCCAGCAGCTTTTTGGCGATGGCCCCGGCAGCGACGCGGCAAATCGTTTCGCGGGCGCTGGACCGCCCGCCGCCGCGCCAATCGCGAAAGCCGTATTTGGCGTCGAAGGTGAAGTCGGCGTGGCCAGGGCGATACTTGTCTTTGATGTCGGTGTAGTCGCCGCTTCGCGCGTCGGCGTTGCGAAACAGAATGCCGATCGAAGTACCGTCGGTTTTGCCTTCGAACACGCCGGAGAGGATCTCGGGCCGGTCGTCCTCTTGCCGCTGCGTGACGAGGGCTGATTGACCCGGTCGGCGGCGGCGCAAGTCAAGCAACAGGTCAGCCTCGCTCAACGGCAGACCAGGCGGACAGCCGTCGATGATGACGACGTACCCAGGCCCATGGCTGACCCCCGCCGTCGTGATCCGAAACAATTCGCCGAACGAGTTGCCCGGCATCGCCCATGCTCCCTGGGAATACTACACGTCCCACATGATCCGTTCGAAATCGGCAGTCGGCCGGCTCAGGTGGATCGTCCCTTCCCGTGGGGCGCGATCGCGCTTGTGCTGGCCTTCGACAAGTTCTATGCAAAATTCGAGCGGATCCCCTTCGCGTACGCCCATTGGTCCCAGCGGAATCGACAGTTCCGCAATTCGATCGATGCCCACGGCAATCGCGGGCCGCGCTTCGAGCGCCGTTTTGACCGGTTGATTTACCTCGACGCGTTGCTCGGGCCGCCCGGGCTGCCAAACGACCACGGCCCACCCCGCCGGCTCAGCGAAGGAGATCCGCAGCGCGTCGTAATCGAGCAGCGCCTGCCGCGCCGGCCGGTCGCAATCGACGCGCACCAGGAGGGCTTCGCGGTTGAAGCCGAAGTACAACTCGCGCAACGTACATCCGGCCCCCGCAGCCATCGTGCCGCGTTCGTTGTGGCATGTGTAGCGACCCGCTTGGACCCATTCGAAGAAAGTTTCCCGACCGTCGATAGCGACCTCGAGCAGGCCGCGCGGCGTCGTGTAACGCGGCCGCCGGTGGAAGCGCTTGATCGGTCGGGCCAGGTCGGCCGGCGGTTCGTCGCCGAGCAGGTGATAAACGTTTTGTAAATGCTTGCGAAACAGAGCGTCGAAGAGCGCGTCTTGGGCGCACAAGTGGTCATCGCCGTACCACCAGAACCAGTCGCTGCCCTCGGCGATGTACAGCTCTTCCCAAGCGCGTTGGATGTTGACAATGGCTGGGCTGCGGCCTCCGGCCGTTGCTTTCGCCGTGCGGCTCACGAGGTGCTCGCGAGCGTGGTGGAGGGCGTCCCAGGCGGCATTGTCTTCCTCGTGGCCGATCCAAATAGCGAAATTGTGGTTGATCCAGCTGCCGGCGAAGAGGTGGGGCAGGGTGTCGCGCGGCGGGTGTTGTTCGAGATATTCCCCCAGCCGGACCGGGCGCAGCTTCGCTGTTCGCGTGCAGCGCTGGTACAGAGCACGGAGAAAGGGCACGCCGCCGTCGGGATAGTGTTCCCAGCAATTTTCGCCATCAAGAATGACCGTGACCAGCACCGGTTGGCGCGGTTCCACGGCTCGGCGGATGTTGTGAAGGTGCTTGAGAAAATCGTCGGCAGCTTCGTTTCCTTGGCTCCACTGATATTGAAATCCGATCAGGTCGCTCAGGGCATGATCGCGAAAGACGATGTTAAGCTCGTGACCACCTTCACGGACGCGGTAGGGGCGATAGAGATGGCTGGGATTGCGGACGTGTCCGTGCTCATCGCGACTGACGAAGCCCTGTGTCGAATGGCTCAGGACTCCCTCGTCGGTGGCAATCCAGCGAATGCCGTGCCTGGCCAGCAGCGGAATGATCGCTTGGGCGACGCTTCCCTCCGCCGGCCACAAGCCGCACGGCGCGCTGCCGAAGACGTTCTTGTGAAACTCCACCGCGCGACGCACGTGGACCTCGGCATCCTCAGGATAACCGGTCGTCGCCCGCGGCAGCTTCACGTCGGGCAACGCCTCTCGAGCAAGTTTTTTGTCCCACAGCAACGGCAGGATCGGGTGGTAAAACGGCGTCGTGGTCAACTCCACTTGACCGGAATCGGCCAGCCGCTTGTGCAGCGGAATGATGTGCCGGAGGATCTCCAAGTGTTTGTCGAGAACGTAGCGTTTGTCATCCTCGGTAAAATAGCGTCCCTTGGCCCGAAGCGACCGTAGCTCGGCGTCGCGCTCGAAAGCCAGGGGATGAATCCAGGCGAGGTTGAACAAGACCTGCAAATCACGCAAGTCCGCCTCGCGATAGCGCCGCAAGGCTTCCTGAGCCGAATTCTTCCCCAGGCCGCGGCGTTGAAGCAACTCGTAATAGCGCGGCCACGGCCGGATCATCCGCTCGTGGTTGGCCATGAAAAAGTTGTCGAGCAGGTACAGGGCGTCGGCTTCGCTCAAGTCGGCGGCGGGCCGCCGCGAAACCTGCAGCGGTCGATCGCTGGCCCCGCGCTCCGTGTAGGCGAGGAGCTGCACCAGCAAACTCGGCACGAGATTGATGGTGCAGCGCATCTCCGGGTATTCGAGCAGATGCAGGGCCATGCCGTAGTAATCCTTGACGCCGTGGAGCCGGACCCAGGGCATGGGGTTGTCGCCGCTAACGTCGTCGGGATAGTACGGCTGATGTTGATGCCAGAAGAGGGCCAGCGCGATGTCGGCCATGGCGTCATTATACAGCAAACCATCTGCTCGCACGTATGCCGATTGCGTATGGTAATGAAGACGGCGGTTCGACGATGCCAGGGCGGCGGATTCCCATGTTGCGTTCCCTCATGATCGTTGGCGTGCTCGTCGGCATGAGCTGCTTGCCGGCACAGGAGCAGCCCAAGCAAATCTCCGGCGGCCCGGGTACGCCGCTCAGCCCCGTTGAGGCCCGGAAACTTTTCAAGGTTGCCGAGGGCTTGACGATTCAACTGGTTGCTGCCGAGCCGCAGATCGAAAGTCCGGTGGCGATGGCGTTCGATCCCTCCGGCCGACTGTGGGTGGTCGAAATGCGAGACTATCCCAATGGTCCGGCGAAGGGCCAAGCCCCCGAAGGTCGGATCAAGGTGCTCGACGACACCGACGGCGACGGCTCTTCCGATCTCGACGGTTTGTTAGTCGCGAATGGTCTGTTTCTGTGGAAAGACGGCGTCATCGTCACCGCCGCCCCGCATATCGCCTGGCTGCGCGATACCGACAGCGACGGTAAGGCTGACACGACCGAGGTCCTTTACGAAGGCTTCGCCGCGGAAAATCCGCAACTCCGCGTCAGCAATCCTGTCCTTGGCCTCGACGGTTTCGTCTACGTTGCCAATGGTCTTCGGGGCGGTCGGGTCCGGAAAGCCGGCGCCCGCCCGTCCCCTTCGCGCTCCAAGGACGCGCCCGGCGAGGTCATCAATCTCAGCGGCATGGATTTTCGATTCCACCTGCTGACCGGCGAACACGAGGCCATCACCGGGCCGGGCCAATTCGGCAACACGTTCGACGACTGGGGTCAACGCTTTGTTTGCGACAACCGCCACCACCTGCGCCACATTGTCCTGGAAAACAGCTACATCAAACGCCATCCGCACTTGGCCGCGGCCGCGCTCGTCAACGATCCCTCGGTACTCGCCGACGGGCCGTTAGGCTCCGGCGGCAAAATTTATCCGCTGAGCAAGAACTGGACGACGTCGTCGCTCCACGAGGGGCGTTTCACGGCGGCGTGCGGCGTCTTCATCTACCGGGGCCAACTGTTGCCGCCGGACTGCCGCGGCGCGGCCTTCACCTGTGATCCGACTGGCAACCTCGTCCATCAAGAAATCCTCGAACAGCGGGGCGGGTCGTTCGTCAGCCGACCGGCCAAGGAAGGTGTCGAATTCTTGGCCTCGCCCGACGATTGGTTCCGGCCGGTGTTTTTGACCCATGGCCCGGACGACGCTCTCTATGTGGTTGACATGTATCGGGCCGTTATCGAACATCCCGAGTACATGCCGCCCGAGCTGCAAAAGCGTCCCGACCTCACACTCGGCAAAGACAAGGGCCGGATCTGGAAAATCGTGCCGGCACACGCCGTGCTTCGCTCGCGTCCCGAGCGCGACCTGGCTCAATGGTCAACCGCCGCTCTGGTTGCCGCACTGAATGATCCGCGGCCGTGGTGGCGGACGACTGCCCAACGCTTACTCCTCGAGCGCAATGACGAAGCTGCCGTGGCTCCGTTGCGTGCCTTGCTCGACGCAGCGCCGCGCTCGACCACGACTCCCGAGGGAGGATCGAGAGGTTCGTCGCCGCAGGCCCGCGTGCTGGCCGCTTACCTGCTCGACGGCATGATCTATCTCGACGAAGAGCGATTGCTGCGCCTGCTCGGCGACGAACATCCGCGCGTCCGCGAAAATGCCGTGAAGTTGTGCGAGGCTCGCTTGTCGCGTTCGCCGGTGCTTCAGCAACGGTTGCTCGCCATGGCCAACGACGCCGACCCGCGCGTGCGTTTGCAAACGGCCCTGACGTTGGGGAATTGGGACAATGATCGCATCGTGCCCGCCTTAGCCAAAATCGCCATGGCCGGCGGCGACGATCCCTGGACGCGCCTTGCTGTGGCTTCGTCGCTGCTCGCTCCGGCTAATGCCGACGCTGCGGAGCCGAAACGTGTTTCACGGGCTTTGCCGGTCTTGCAAGCGGTTCTGCACGACCCCGGGTTCCGCAAACAGCCGGTCAACCGCCAAGAGCCGCTGATACTCGATTTTGCTGCACTGGCGGCCAGCGAGGTCACCGGCCTCAAAGTTGCCGTTTTGGCGAAGGAACTAGGCGACGAGCATCTTCAGCTTGCCTTGCTGACCGGTTTCGCCGACGGTCTGGCCCGACAAGGGGTGCGAGTCGACGACTATTTTCAAAAGGCGGCACCGAACCCCAACGATCCGGTCATCCAGTGGCTTCGCGATTTCATTGCTCAACAAGCAAAAACGGCCAGCAACCCAAAGGAGAGCGTCGCGGACCGCCTTGCCGCGGTTCGGTTGCTGAGCCGCGTGTCGTGGCAAGCCGGCGGTAAGGCCCTGGCCGACGTGCTGGCCAACGACGTGCCCACCGAGCTGCGCCTTGCCGCGATTCGGGCCGTCGCTGGCCACGGCCACAAGGAGATTACCGACTTACTCATGAAGGGGTGGCGCGGCTACACGCCGGCCGTGCGTCGTGAAGTTGTCGAAGCGATGTTTCGCACACCGGAGCGCATCCTTGCTTTGTTGGGCGAGATCGAGGCCCAGCGCGTTCGTCCCGGCGACCTCGATCCCCTCCGATTGCGACAGCTGCTGAATCACCCTCAACCTAACATCCGCGTCCTGGCCAACAAGCTCCTCAGGGACAGCCTCCCCGCCGACCGCCAAGAGGCGTTGAAAAAATATCAGGCCGCACTAACCATGATGGGCGACGCCAAACGCGGTCAGACGATTTTCAAGGCCCATTGTGCCACCTGCCATCGCGTGGCGGGCATCGGTGTCGACGTCGGTCCCGATATCGCCGACACCCGCACCAAGACGCCGGCCGCTTTACTGACCGACATCATCATCCCCAACCAGGCGATTGACAACAACTATGTCAATTACGTTGTCACCACCGTCGACGGCCGCTCCCTCACCGGGATCATTACTGCCGAAACCGCCACGAGTATCACCCTTAAACGCGCCGAAGGACAGGTCGACATCGTGTTGAGGTCGCAAATCGAGGAATTGCAGTCCACCGGCGTGTCGCTCATGCCCGACGGCCTGGAGCAAAAGATTTCCGTCGCCGAAATGGCCGATCTGCTGGCCTTTTTGAAAAACTGGCGGTATCTCGACGGTTCTGTGCCCGCGAATCGCTAACGCCGACGCCCGGCGGAGCTTGGCGCAACGTGCCGGCTTGGCATCCCGCTTCTTTCTGCCGTTGATGAACAGCATCTGACGCGGCGGTCAGTCCGGGCGTTTCGTAGAGACGGCGGCGTTGCTACAAGGCGCGTGTTGGCGTTGTCGACATCAAGGGAGCGAACAAGTGGCAGTGCAACGCCGCCGCGAGCACACAGACGAGCATCTCCTGCGAACGAGTATATAATGTCGCTTCAGCACGGCGCGGCAGCGCTGTCGTTGCATCGTGAGTTGGCGCCATGGCGAAAAAGAAGGACGCGTCCGCGGCGACGCACGGTTCAGAGTACATGGTCTTGGCCCGCCGCTATCGGCCGCAACAATTCGCCGATCTCATCGGGCAGGAGCCGACCGCTCGGGCCTTAATGAACGCCATCCAGAGCGGTCGCGTCGCCCATGCCTATCTGTTCACGGGCGCCCGCGGCGTCGGTAAGACCTCCACGGCCCGCATCCTGGCCAAGGCGCTCAACTGCGTCCACGGCCCGACGCCGACGCCGTGCGACCAATGCGACATCTGCAAGGCCATCGCCGAAGGACAGGACCTGGATGTGTTGGAAATCGATGGCGCCAGCAATCGCGGCATCGAGGATGCCCGGTCGATCCGCAGCAACGTCGCCAGTCGACCGCAACGGGCCCGCTACAAAATCTTCATTATCGATGAAGTCCACATGCTCACCCGCGAGGCCTTCAACGCTCTGTTGAAGACCCTCGAAGAACCTCCCCCGCACGTCAAGTTCATCTTCGCCACCACCGAAGTCCAGAAAATCCCGATCACCATTCTCTCCCGCTGCCAGCGCTTCGATTTCGCCGGGATCAACGCCGCCAGAATCCTCGAGCAATTGAAGCGGATCGTCGCGCGGGAAGGGATGACCGCGGATGACGAGGCGCTGCGCATCCTCGCCCGCCGAGCTGGCGGCTCGATGCGCGACGCTCAGTCGCTCCTGGAACAAGTATTGGCCTTTGGCGGTCCGTCGTTGACCGCGGAGGCCGTCCACGGGGTTCTGGGCACGGCCACCGACGACCGCGTCGTCGCCCTGGCCTCGGCGGTTCTCCAGCGGGATGCCGCGGGCGCCCTGAATCTCGTCGCCCGCTGTGCCGATGAGGGCCTTCAGCTCGGCGAACTCCTCGACCAGCTCATCGAGTATTGGCGCGCCTTGATGCTGCTGAACTGTTCCCGCGGCACCATCGGCGACGCCGACTTCTCGGAAGCCCATCGCCCCACCCTCCGCCAGCAGGCCGAGGGGTTGAACCTCGACACCATCCTGGCGGGCCTGGACATCCTCACGACCGCCAAGACCCGGCTCCGGTCGAGCGGGCATGCCCAGGTGCTGATTGAGATGGCGCTAGTCCGCCTGGCCCGGCTTGACGAATTGGTGCCGCTTGCCCAATGGGCTGAGTGGCTCAGTCAAAAGGAGAGCGGCAACCCAAAGGAGCGCGGAATTCCAACGGATCGGAGAAGCGACCGCCCCGGCCCGGGTCGTGAAGCCGCGAGCCGCCAGAATTCCCCGGCCGACACCTCGGGTCGCGTGCCTGTCAGCCGGGAGAACTCCCCGCGTGAGAACTCAGGTCGCCTGATGGGGCCTTCCCCGACCAGTCCATCGAGTGAGGCTTCGGGGGAGGCGCCAAAAAAAAACGACCTGCTGACTGACGGAGGTTTGCCGAAAAGCGATAGGAACGGCCAAGCCAATGCCCCGAATGGGGCCGTGTCTTCCCTCGATCTGAATGACGCAACTCTTGAAGAGATATGGAATAATGTTCTGGCTCGATGCGGGGTGATGTTGGCAGCGCACTTGGGCCGAGCGGGCCTGCCTGCAATTATCGGGCCAAAGTTGCTGGCACTCCGCTTTCCCGGGCAGTACAATCACGCCTATGAGTATTGCCGGGACCAGGCCCAAGTGCAGGCCGTGGAGCGCCGCTTGGCTGAGTTGACCGGCCAGGAATGGCTCCTGCGCCTGGAGTTATTGCCGGTCTCGGAAACGGCAGCGTCGTCCCTGG
>JANWVS010000620.1 GCA_025056835.1 Gemmataceae bacterium
ACCTACGATCCCAAGGTCGAGGACTTTATCCGTCCTTTGTTTCAGCAATACTACACGATGTCGTTTGACAACTACCCTGTCGAACTGGAAAGGATCGAGGAACCAGAGGTTCGGCCATGTCCATAGTCAATCCGGCCGCCGGCACCGTGTTGACGCTCAAGCGTCCCCCACACGTCCCTTTGGAGGCCGAGTTGCTCTCGCCCGACACTTTTGTCGGTCTGGATCATGCCGGGATTCGATCGCTGCCTGTGATGCTCGGAAAACGCCAATATCGCCTCGACGATTTTTTTCATGTCGACGGCTCAGGCGGCGAGCGGATTGAGATTCGCGGCGACGTCGGCCGGGTCAAATGGATCGGGCGCGGCATGTCGCGCGGCCGCATCTCCATCGACGGCAACGCCGGCATGCATCTCGGTGCTTACATGAAAGGCGGCGTGATCACCGTGTCGGGTCATGCTTCGGATTGGGTCGGCGCCGAAATGCGCGGCGGCACGATTCACGTCCACGGCGATGCCGGCGGGCAAATCGGCGCTGCCTACCGCGGCAGCCTCACGGGCATGAACGGCGGCACAATCGTGATTGACGGATCGGCCGGCATGGAGGTGGGTATGCGCATGCGTCGCGGTTTGATTGCGATTAAGGGTAAAGTTCGCGACTTCGCCGGTTTGCAAATGAAGGGAGGCACGATCGTATTGCAAAGCGGCGGTGAGTTACGAACGGGGGCGTGGATGGTACGCGGTACGATCATCTCTTTAGTCGCGTTGCCATTATTGCCTACCTTTACCTTTGCTTGTCGATACCAGCCCACGTTCTTGCGGATCTACGCACGCTTTCTCGAGCCGTTTGGTGTGAAGCTGCCGATCGAGGCCCGCGAAGGTTCGTACTGTCGGTACGTGGGTGATTGGTCCGTACCGGGCAAAGGCGAAGTGTTGGTTTGGCAAGGCGCCACCATGCGGTAGCCGCCGAGCAATATCAACGAACGCCCGAAACCGACCTTGACCGCTCACTTTTGGATGATGCGGTGGGTTTTATTGACGGCCAAGTCGGTCACGATTTGCGGTGCCACATCTTTGCCAGGCCAGATGATCTCCACACGATCGACAACTTCGGCCTTTCCCAAGCCAAAGGTCAGCGGCAGTTCGCTGCAACTGAGATAGCCGCGGGTCGCGACGACTTCCCGTTTGTGCGTTACCTTACCGACCGTCAGGCTGACGCGAGCGCCAATGGCGTTCTTGTTGGTCGTGGTCCCGTTGCCTTGCAGTTCCAGGCGGATCCAGTTGTTTCCGGACCCTTCATTCTTCAGCAACCGCGCGGGGCCGCCGTTCTCCGTCAAGACCACGTCAAGCGTGCCGTTGCCGTCAATGTCGGCGAAGGCGGAGCCCCGGCCGACCATCGGCTTCAACAGGTCCGGACCAACTTTGTCGGCTGGAACTAATTCGAAAGTGGTCGCCGTGCCGGTATTCCAGAACAGGTGCGCCGGCTGGCGATAGTGCTGGCTCGGTTGTACCTTGTTGATCTCTGGTTCCAGGTGTCCGTTGGCGGTGAGATAATCGAGTCGGCCGTCGAGATCGTAATCGAAAAAGAAGCAGCCAAAACGAAGACCGATGCGGCTGGGGCCCGCGACGCCGGCGCGGACGGCGAAGTCGCTGAAGTAAGGCGGCTTGCGCGTGTCGAGCCCCAGCAGCGTGTCCGGCTCGTTGGCAAAGTTGGTGATCAGCAAGGTAAACTTGCCGGGAAGTAACTCCGCGAAGTCAATTCCCATGGCCCCACGCGCAACGCCGTCGGCGTAAGCAACGCCGCACTCCTGACCGATCTCGGAAAATTTTCCATCGCCCTCATTGCGAAAGAAAAAGTTGCGTACGGTGTCGTTGGCCACCACAATGTCGGGCCAGCCATCTTCGTCGATATCGCACACGATGACGCCCAACGATTTGCCGACGGGTTGTCGGAGAGTGTCGAAAACTTCAATGCCTGCTTGGCGCGAGACGTTCTTGAAGACTCCCTTGCCTTGGTTGCGATAGAGCTGACATTGGGCGGCCGGAAACGTCGTTGGCGGTCCAAATGCCCGGCCGACGCCAAGCAGATTGAACCCCTGCACGAGGTCGAAATTGGGCGACCATTTGACATAGTTGCAGACAAACAAGTCGA
>JANWVS010000621.1 GCA_025056835.1 Gemmataceae bacterium
GCCGCTCCGGGACTTTGCATCTGAAGGTCGCGGACAATGGCCAGGTCTCGGGCGCGTTTTATTCGGACAAAGACGGGTCGAAATACGAGGTCGAAGGCAAGATCGGCAACCCCAACCACACCATCACCTTCCTGATCACCTTTCCGCGGACGGTGCAGCACTTCACCGGCGCGATGTTCACCGGCGACGGTAAGGCGATCGCCGGCTTCGCCCGTTTGCAAGAGCGGGAGACCGCGTTTTACGCCGTGCGCATCGAAGAATGAACCGGCGCGGATTTCACGGTCGTTGCCCGCGCATACCGCCCCAGACTCGGAAGCCTGGCCAACCACCGCCTGCGGGCCGCGTCGTACAACCGAGGCCAAGGCGAATAAGCCCTCGCGATCCGCCGTCAGCACTAACTCCGGCCGACCTGGTTCGCCATCACCGCAACTCTGTCTAGCGCACCCCGTGCCCAGCGGTCGCAGCAAGCTCGGGCTGCCGCGGTTGCCTCAATGGCGGAAATGCCGGCGGCCGGTAAAAAGCATAGCCAGGTTGCTCGCATTACATGCGTCGATCGATTCTTGATCGCGAACGGAGCCGCCGGGCTGGATAATCGCGGTGACGCCGCACTGGGCCGCGAGGTCGACGTTGTCGCGGAAGGGAAAAAACGCATCCGAGGCGAGCACGCTGCCCGCCGCTCGGTCGCCGGCCTTGCGTGCGGCCAGGTGGGTGGCGTCGATCCGGCTCATCTGTCCCGCGCCGACGCCAACCACCATGCCGTCCTTGGCCAAGACAATGGCGTTGCTCTTGACATGCTTGGCGACAATCCAGGCCAAGGCCAGGTCACGGCGCTCGGCGTCGGTCGGAGCGCGGCGCGTGACGGTGGTCGCTTGAGCCAATTCGTCGCCCAGCGTGTCGGTCGTCTGCACCAGCAGACCGCCCTCGACGCGGCGATAGTCCAACGCTGCGGCTGGGCCATGGTCGAGCGCTCCGGTGCGCAGCAGCCGCACGCTCTTTTTCCACGTCGGTCGGGTCGTGATGATCTCCAACGCCCGGGCGGAATAGTCCGGGGCGATCAGGCATTCGAAGAAGCGATTGGGTTCGGTGAGCTTGACGGCGGTAGCTTCATCGACGCAGCCATTGAACGCCAAGATGCCGCCGAAGGCGCTGATCGGGTCGCCGTCGTAGGCGCGTTCGAAGGCCGCGGCCAATGTGGTGCCCACGGCGGCGCCGCAGGGATTGTTGTGTTTGACCACGACGGCCGCTGGGGCCGGAAGGTCGCGCACCAAGTTCAGAGCACTATCGAGATCGAGAATGTTGTTGAAGGACAGTTCCTTGCCGTGCAACACCTCGGCAGTGGCCACACAGGCCCGGCGGAGACCAGGTTCGACGTAAAACGCCGCCGTCTGATGCGGATTCTCGCCATACCGCAGGGCCTGCTTTTTGTGAAACGCCAGTTCGAGTTGGTCGGGAAACGGTTCCGCCGCTCCACCGGAACGACGCGCCAAATAGGCGGCAATGGCCTGGTCGTAGGCCGCGGTGAGGGCGAAGGCTGCGGCCGCGAGGCGCTGCCGCGTCTCCAGCGTCAGGGCGCCGTGGTGGGCCTCAAGCTCCTGGGCCACAGCCGCGTACTGGTGCGGCGCGGTGACGACGGCGACGTCGCGATAATTCTTGGCGGCTGCTCGCACCAGTGACGGCCCGCCGACGTCGATGGTTTCGATGATTTCTTCGTGGCTGCTGCCGGGCTTTGCCAGCGTCGCTTGAAAGGGGTAAAGGTTGCAAACCACGAGGTCGATCGGCTCAATGCCGTGCTGGCGCAGCGTGGCCTGATGGTCGGCACGGTCGCGGATGGCGAGGATACCGCCGTGGATGCGTGGGTGCAGGGTCTTGACACGGCCGTCGAGCATTTCCGCAAAACCGGTGACGTCGCTGACGTCGCGGACGGCAAGACCCGCTGCCGCCAGGAGCTGGCGCGTACCTCCCGTCGAGATCAGCGCGATGCCGAGGCGGCTCAGCTGTTGGGCAAACTCAAGCAAGCCGGTCTTGTCGCTGACGCTCAGCAGGGCGCGGCCAATCGATCGCAAGCTCATGGAATCGCTCTCCGGGGTCGTTGTCGGTGGAAACGGTATTGTAAGCAGCGCCGCCGTCGCGTCGGGCCTGATTGG
>JANWVS010000622.1 GCA_025056835.1 Gemmataceae bacterium
GCCGGCGGTCGGATTAAAAATCACACACAAGGCGGACTTGCTCGCTGGGCTGGCGGTCATCGCCTTATCCTCGGGAAGAAAGGTCAAGTTGACAAACTGGCAAAAGGTCACCAAGTCTAGCGATCTTAGCGCTGCTATCGATCAGACAAAAGGGCCGTAGACGTCCGAGTTCGATTTTTATTCTGGTTTTGCGGAACGAACAGCCGATGGTACGTATGTTGGATGCGGCACTCATCACGGAGGGACAAAGCCGCATCGCGGACAACAAGTGCCGCATTCGGGGTTTCCAGACACAAGGAGTCGCGATGAAACGCTTTGCTGGACTGATTTGCGCCGCGGCGGGCTTTTTGGGCCTGGCCCAGGGCGCGCAAGCGGGCTGGGGCACGTTGCACTACGGCGGCTATCAGCCTTGGTGGAACATCTTCGCCCATCGCAACCGTTACATGTCAGTCGAGGAAGAACGCCTGCAACGTTTCTGGCATGATTACTACGATGCCCTGCGGCGTTACTACGGCGCCCTCGACAACATCGACTGGGTCGCTTACTACAAGAACCACGGTTACCAGATCAACACGAACTGCGGCTACGGCCCCTATGGTGCCTGCGGCGGCGCGCAGCGCATTCAGTACGCCCCGGTGTTCGTCAGCCCGCAGATGCAGTGGGCGGTTCCCAACAGCGCCCTCTACGGCCCGCCCGCCGGTCCGCCGGCTCTGCCTCACGGCATGTTTGGTCATTAAGCCGTCGTCCCCGCCGATGCGCCAGCCGGTCCTCCTTCGGGCCGGCTGGTATTGTTTATACCGACCTTTCGCACAACAAGCATCCAATCGCAATACAACAGTTCTGCTCGACGACGCGATCGTGCTGCCGCCCTTGCCCGGAAAACGATGTCCGCCAGGCGCTAGGGCCGTCGTGGACACTTCGGGTCAGGTATTCTTCAACTGAGGCCTCTTGCCCCAAAGTGAGGATTTCTCGTTGCCACATGGAAGGAGTCGCCATGAAAGCGACCATCGTCTGGTTTGCCGCTTTTGCGTCGGCTTGCTGGTTGACCGGCAGCGCCGCCGCCCAATACCATCCTCTCCCCGGTCAGGCTTATGCGCCGGTCTCCAAGCAGCCCTTGGGCCACGCGCCCAACACTTGCCAACCGGGATTTTACGTCGTCAATCCCGCCGGCCAAATCATCGGGCCGAATTACTACCTCCGCCCCTGTTTCGGCCCGTTTCAAGGAGTGCTCCCCAACGTCTACGAACTGGAACAACTTGCCGGTCGCCGGGAAGCGCAGTACCCCTATCACCCCTTTGCCCGCAGCCCCCGTGATTTCTTCATGTTCCGCGAGAACCTCGAGGAAGAATTGCGGCGGCAACAACGGCCCAGTCTCGTCCCCTGATCGTCTCTGAGCGTCGCTGACCACGGGGCGTCGTCGCCGATACAATGGACGACGCCCGAGGTTCCTGTTCGCGGCCGGATCAGGCCATGTCTGTGGACACAATCATCGCGCGCTCCATTTTCAGCCCGGCGACGGGCTACATTCGCCGCGGCGGTTTCGACTGGACGTGCAATCCTTACCTGGGATGTTCCTTCGGCTGCACCTACTGCTACGCGATGTTTCTGCCGCAGAATCGCCGGCCCAAGCAAGACTGGGGCAAATGGTTCCAAGCCAAGGTCAACGCCGTCGCACTGGCTCGCCGCCAAGCGCCGCGCCTCGCCGGCCAAGCGGTGTACTTGTCGAGTGTGACCGACCCGTACTTGCCCGTGGAACGGTCGTTGTGCCTGACGCGCGGCATCCTCGAAGCCCTCTGGCCGCACCAGCCGCGGCTGCTCGTGCAGACGCGCGGACCGCTCGTGACCCGCGACCTCGATGTGCTGCGCCGCTTTGCGGCGGTGCGGTTGAACATGTCGATCCCTACCGATTGCGAGGAAGTCCGACGGGCCTTCGAGCCGAAGGCGCCGCCTCTGGAGCGCCGTTGGCAGGCCATCGAAAGCGCGCGGGCTGCCGGCATCGCCATCGGTATCTGCGTCACGCCAATGCTGCCGTTGCTCAACCCCGAGGCGTTTGTCGAACGTCTGGCCCGGTTTCGTCCGGCGGTGCTGGTGGTGCAGGATTTCCACGACAGCCGCGGCGGCTTCGGCGCCGACACCGGACC
>JANWVS010000623.1 GCA_025056835.1 Gemmataceae bacterium
TCTCCACCGCTGCCGCGACCTCCAGCGGTTGCACCTCCATGGCTTCTTCGCCCGATTCGATGCGGCCGAGCGTCAATAAGTCCTGCACCAAACGATGCAGCCGGTCGCCGTTTTCCCGAATCCGCTCGAGGAACTTGACGTTGTGGTCCGGATCGTGCAGCGCGCCGTCGAGCAGGGTTTCTACCAGGGCGTGAATGGACGCCAACGGCGTCTTCAATTCGTGCGACACATTGGCAACAAACTCCTGCCGGACCCGTTCGAGCATGCGGACGTGCGTGATGTCGTGAATGACCAGTACGGCGCCCGCCAACTCCTGCTCCGGCAAACGAACGCCGTGGATGGCCAGCATTTTGCGCTCGGCGCCCGGCCATTCAAACTCGCTCCGCACCGGCTCCGACGAGGCCAGCACTCGTTCCACGGCCTCGCTGAGCTGATGATGGCGGAACACCTGCCAGATTTTGCGGCCGGTCAACGCGTCCGGCGCCGCGCCGAGCAGGTTGGTTGCCGCTTCGTTGGCAAACAGCACGGTCGCTTCCGCATCGACCACGACCACGCCCTCGATCATGCTGCGAAAAATCGCCCGCAAGCGGCGTCGGTCCTGGTCCATGGCTGTGATACGTTCGGCCCAGGTCTGGCTCAGATCGTTGACACTTCGCACCAAGGCGCCGATTTCATCGGGCGCATGGAAGAGAAGACGCTGGCGCAGCTGGCCTTGCGTCATGCGCTGGGCTGCCGCGGTTACTTCCACCACTGGCTTGACCAGGCGCCGCGCCAGCAGCGCACTGATGATGGTGGCGACCCCCACCATGGTCGCTACGGCTGCCCAAACCAGTCGCTGCCGGGCGGCTGCTTCTCGCTCGAAGTCGCCCAGCGGCAGTCCCAGCCGGGTAAAATGCGGCGACTCGCCAAGCCCGCGCCGCGCCACATACAGCATCTTCTGTCCCGTGGCGCTGCTGACACGGATCGCCAAACCGACTCCCTCGGCGGCGGCTTGTTGCACTTCCGGCAAGTCGAGCAAGCTATCGGCCGGCGGCGGTTCTTGCTGAGAGTCCGCCAGCACCTTGCCGTCGGCATCGATGACGGTGATGTGGCGCTGCCGTTGCTGTCCCAAATGCAGGATCTGCCGGCGCCGATCGTCGGGGACCGTTGGGCCGAGGAGCGTGTCAATCAGTTCGGCTTCGACGGTCAGATGGCGGCGCAGTTCCGCCAATCCCTGGCGTTCGGCCCGCCCGACGAGCAACCAGCCGGTCAAACCTACGGCGACGGCGCCGGTCGCCCCGAAGACGGCAACGAAGCGCCAGAAGATTCGTGAACGCCCCATGATCGACCAACCTCGGCGGAGGCCGTCGGCGCCGTCGGCCAGCCGTCGGCTACATCCGTTCTACCGTTTCGATACCGAGAAGCTGCAAGCACCGTTGCAACACCCGCGCCGTCAAGTCGCACAACAACAGTCGGCTGGCGCGCAGCGCCGCGGACTCGGCTTTGAGGACGGGACAGTTTTGGAAAAAACCGCTGTACGACTTGGCCAAGTCCCATAGATACGACGTAATCTCGCTCGGCTGATACTCGGCGGCGGCCCGGGCCAACGTTTCTTCCAGGCGCAACAGTTGCACAGCCAAGGTCCGCTCGTGGGAGGTTTCGAGGATCGGCAAGGGCGGCTGGGCCCGCAGCCGTTCCACGTCGATGGCGCCCTTGCGAAAAATGCTGCGATTGCGGGCGTAGGCGTATTGCATGTAGGTCGCCGTGTTTCCCTCCGTGGCGAGCATCTTGTCGTAGTCGAATTTGTAGTCGCTGGTGCGATTCTGGCTGAGGTCCGCGTATTTGATGGCGCCGATGCCGACGGCCCGGGCGATCTCGTGTTTGACGCTGTCGGTCAGCTCGGGCACGTCATGTCCTTGGGCTTTGCGCTCCGCATAGCTTGCCTCGTACTTGGCCAGACCGATTTCCACCGCTTTGGCGATGAGATCGATGAGTTCGGTCCCGTCGCCGCGACGGGTCGAAATAGGCCGGCCGTCCTTGCCCAGTACCGAGCCAAAGCTGACGTGGGTCAGCTCCACGTCGCGGATGCCCCAGCGCCGGGCCGCCGCAAAGAGGTTGGCGAAGTGCTGACTTTGGCGAAAATCGACGACGTAGAGCACA
>JANWVS010000624.1 GCA_025056835.1 Gemmataceae bacterium
CGGTTGACCGATGACCTTCGCTCGCGCGGCAGCCTCAGTCGGTACTGAAGCCGACAAGGGCGCTACCAGAACCCAACTTAAGCCCACGGACAGCGACGTGACGCGACGAACGAACATAACGGCCTCCAGAACTACGCACCGCGGGGTGGGCGAGCCAAAGCGGGAGGATATTTTACGGGAACCGGTCTACGGTTCAGGGGGGTAGGATCTTCGTTCACCATTAGTGTAGCCGACCTCAACGGAAAATGCGACTTCTTTTTTCAAGAAAAACCAGCGTAACCGCGGCATGTACCGGGCCACGTCCCCCCGAGGGCAAATCCATCGGTTGGCGGTGATCGACCTGCGGCAATCCGTAGAATAGAGGTCGCACCGCGGGCTGCAACGAACCGGAGTGGGGTGGCGGCGATGTTGGCGACTTGGTGGCCTTGGTTGCTAGTGCCGGCCTTGGTCGTAGGCACGATAACAGTGGGGGCGCTCGGCCGTCGACTGCGCCATTTCAGCCGTGAAGTAACTGCCGAACGGGCGCGGGAGTTGTTCAAACTTCAGCGGGAGCGCCTCGAAGCGCAGTTTCTGACAGCTGCCGCCGCCACTGGCAAGCCGCGGGGCTTACGCTGGCAGGAGTGCCAATGGGACGACGGCGTGACCTTCGTGCGCGATCGTCAAACCGGCCACATCGCCGCACTGGTAGGGGTCACGATCCGGTTCGAAGCGATACCGGGTAGCGACATGGAGGGTCTGCCCGCCGTCGGCAATCTCCGCAACGCCTCAGCGGTGTTCTTTTTCCATCGCGGTCATTGGCACACCGTCGGCAAGGCGGTCTTTAACATGAACCCCGATGAGGCGGTACGTTATTTTCAAAATCAATACGAAGCGATAGGCTGACAAGCGTTTGGCCAAATCTGCCGCCGTGGGCCGGTGGGCCTCATCGCTCATTCTTCAAGGCGGAACATTTTCCGCAGCGCCTCCAGGAGCGTGTGCCGGCCAGGCTCGTGGCTTTCCTCCGCTAAGGCGGAAATCGGACCATGGAGAAACTGATTTTGGAGCAGACGAAACGCCCCTTCGATGTAGGCTTTGTCTTCAGCGCTGAGCCGGCCGTTCAGCTTGGTCAGCAGTTGAGCGACGATCGTCTTCCGGCGTTCTTCGAATTCTTGCGTCAGCTTGGCGATGACCGGGCCATGGCGTCGTCGCACCCAGTCTTTCTGGAAGCGGGCCACTTCCTGGACGACGATGGCCTCGGCCGGCGCGATGTGTTTTTGCCGTTCCTTGAGCGTCTGGTCGCGGATTCGTTGCAGGTCGTCGATGTTGAAGAGACAGGCCCGGTCGCCGTCGTGGATGCGGGGATCGAAATCGCGCGGCACAGCGATGTCGAGTATGACCATGGTGCCGCCGGTGCGCCGAGCGAGGATGTCGTTGAAGCGCCGCCGCGTCATGATCGGTTCGGGAGAGCCGGTGGTGCTCAAGACGATGTCTGCTTGGACGAGGGCTTCGTCGAGCTGCTCCCAAGGCACCGGTCGTCCCTTGCAGCCGGCCGCAACTTCCCGGGCTTTCTCCGGGCTGCGGTTGGTGACAAGGATCTGTCGCGGTCCGAGATCTTGCAAATGCTTGAGCGTCAAGGCACCCATCTTGCCGGCGCCGATCACGAGGACGGTTTTGTCGTCGAAATGATCGAACACCTGGCGAACGTAATCGACGGCGACGCTGGAGACTGAGACGTGCCCGCGCGTGATCCCAGTCTCACTGCGGACACGCTTGGCGACCTGGTTGGCGTGTTGAAACAGGGCGTGGAGCGTCGGGCCGACCGTGCCGAATTGTTGGGCTAGTTCGTAAGCGCGTTTGACCTGTCCCGCGATTTGTCCTTCGCCGATGACCAGACTATCGAGGCTGGCCGCGACGCGGAACAGATGGCGGATCACGGCACCGTTGCTCAACGCGTACAAGGGAGCGGCGCCCCGAGGGCCGACATTTCCCTCGACTGGCTGATGCCACGCCGGTGGGGCGATGCCGTGGACTTCGCCCAGAAATTCCGCGATGACGCCGGCATCGGGTAGCGGTTGTTCGTTGGCCCGAGCCAGATACAGCTCGACTCGGTTACAGGTACTGAGAATGATCGCTTCGCAGCCGTAGCGGC
>JANWVS010000625.1:0-1843 GCA_025056835.1 Gemmataceae bacterium
GATTTGCCCGACCCATTGGTGATGCTCGACGGTACCCGGGTAACGAGTAAAGAGCAATGGTTCAGCCAGCGTCGGCCGGAACTGAAGAAACTGTTCCAGCATTATATGTATGGCGAGTTGCCGGCTGCCGTGTCGGTCGAAGCCAAGGTGGAGCACGAGGACGCCAAAGCTCTCGGCGGCAAGGCGACGCTTCGCGACATCACCTTGACCCTGGGCGGCAAACATAAGGTGCACTTGCTCTTGGTAATCCCCAACCAGCGCTCAGGCCGCGTACCGGTCTTCGTCGGTCTCAACTTCTCCGGCAACCATGCTGTGCTGAATGACAAAGCGATTCGGCTGCCGACGACTTGGATGTACGGCAATCGCAAAGGTGTGAAGGACCATCGCGCTACCGACGAAGGACGCGGCGCCGAAGTCCACACCTGGTCGATTGATGAGACGATCGATCGGGGTTTTGCAGTGGCTACCGTGTATTCGGGAGATATCGAACCCGATGACAAGGAAACGCGGCGCGGTGTGCAAGTCGTGTTTGACCAAGGGAAGCGTCCCGAGGCTTGGGGCACGATCGCCGCTTGGGCCTGGGGGCTGCACCGGATCGTCGATTATCTGGTGACCGTTGCCGAGCTTGACTCCACCAAAATCATCGTGGTCGGACATTCGCGGCTGGGCAAGACCGCGTTGCTCGCCGGGGCCTTCGATGAGAGATTTGCCATCGTGATTCCGCACCAAGCCGGCATGGGAGGCACGGCCCCCAGCCGCGGCACGGTAGGCGAGTCTGTGGAACGCATTAACACCGTCTTTCCGCACTGGTTCAACGGCCATTACAAACTTTTCAACAAGGCACCGGAGAAGCTGCCGTTTGATCAACATTGCTTGGTGGCCTTGTGCGCGCCGAGACCGGTCTTATTTACGAACGCCGTGCAAGACACCTGGGCTAATCCCGACGGCCAATTCGAAGTACTTCGAGCGGCAGACCCCGTTTATCGATTCCTGGGTGCCGGCGGCCTCGAGGCCAAGACCCGACCGCCCCTGGGGATCCTTTCCGATGGCACGCTCGGCTATTGGATTCGCGACGGGCAACATTCCATGACCCGCGACGACTGGCGGATTTTCCGGCAGTTCGCGGCGAAGCACCTCAAGCTCGCAGCGCCGTGAATTCCTCAGCGGCAGGCGCTGCTTCACGGCGTCTGTAACGGCATGACGATGATTTCCACACGCTCGCGCTTGCCCATGACGCGGCGGACGTACCACCGCAGAGCGCCGGTCTGTTCGTCGAAAACACCGCGGGCGAAGGTCCGCGGATTGCCCGGTTTGCTGTCGATTTCCAAAAATCGTTCGATGTAATCGAACTGGGCGTCCATGCCGAGATACTCGAGGCGTTCCTTGGGTTGCGGCAGGTCATTGACGCGGGCCTCGACGACTTGTTTGCCGCGGACGGTGACAACGTAATGATCGGTCGTCGGATTGTCGTTGTGGCGAACCGTGTAGGTCATCAGGTAGTCGCTTGGCCCGCGAGTCTCCCACCGTTGGCGGGCTTTCTCAAGCGCTTCGGCGGTCAGTTGCTGGCGTACGTTGAACGTGATCATCACGGCCGCGCCGCCAAGGGCCAACGTGAAAATCGCGGCGAAAACCCATTTCCAACGATTGCTCTTGGCCTTGGCCATGGCGGGTCATTTCCCGGCCTCAAACGTCTCGGGTAACTCGGCGTTGGCAATCACCACCACGCCCTGTTCAGTAATCTGAAAGCCGCGGCGGCGGTCGGCTTCTAGATCGTGGCCGATGGTCGTGTGCGGCGGGATGCGAACATCCTTGTCGATAATCGCTCGGCGAATGCGGCAGTAGC
>JANWVS010000625.1:1853-2125 GCA_025056835.1 Gemmataceae bacterium
TAGCGGCCGACATCGACATTGCTGAACAAGATCGATTGTTCCACCAGGGCATAACTGTTCACGCGGACATTGGGCGAGAGGATGCTGCGGCGGACATGGCCGCCGGAAATGATGCAGCCTTGACACACCATGCTGTCGTGGGCTTCGCCGCGGCGGGCGTTGGGGCCAGGTTCCTCAAACACAAACTTCGGCGGTGGCAACTGCGGTTGGTTGGTATGAATCGGCCAGTCACGGTCGTACAGATTCAGCACCGGGTCGACGTCGATCAAGTC
>JANWVS010000626.1 GCA_025056835.1 Gemmataceae bacterium
GGCGACGCCGCGATGCCGCCGGCGAAGCGAGCGTTTTATGAGTATCACGCTTCGCTCATGGAGCCGTGGGATGGTCCCGCTTCCATCGCCTTTACCGACGGCATCCGCATCGGCGCGGTGCTCGACCGCAACGGTTTGCGGCCGTCGCGCTACTGCGTCACCAAGGACGGCCTGGTCGTCATGGCCTCCGAAGTCGGCGTGCTCGACATCCCGCCGGAGGAGGTCCTGCACAAGGGGCGTCTGCAGCCGGGGAAGATGTTTCTCGTCGATCTGGAGCAGGGCCGCATCATCGCCGACGACGAAATCAAGATGCAGATTGCGACGGAGAAGCCCTACGCCGAGTGGCTGCGCGACAACCTGGTTTGCCTGGAAGACTTGCCCGATGTACCGCCGCCGCACGAGCCGGACCATGAAACGGTACTCCAGCGGCAACAAGCGTTCGGCTACACGTCGGAAGATTTACGGCTGCTCATGGCCCCGATGGCCCAAGACGGCACCGAGGCGATCGGTTCCATGGGCAACGACGCCGCCTTGGCGGTCCTCTCCGATCGTCCGCAACTGCTGTACAACTACTTCAAACAACTCTTTGCCCAGGTCACCAATCCGCCGGTCGATTGCATTCGCGAAGAGTGCATCATGTCGATGGAGACGACGATCGGCCGCGAGTACAACCTGCTGAATCCCACGCCGCAGTCGTGTCGCCAGATCAAGCTCGCCTCGCCGATTTTGCTCAACGAGGAGTTGGACAAGCTCCGGCAATTGGAAGCGACGACCCGCGGACGCTTCAAATCGTTGACCTTGCCGATTTTGTACAACCCCAAGGAAGGCGTCGTCGGCCTGGAGCGGGCGTTGACCGCGCTGTGCCGGCAGGCTTCCAGCGCCATCGCCACGGGAACCGATTACCTCATCCTTTCCGACCGGGCCATCGACAAGCATCATGCCCCGATCCCGGCGTTGTTGGCCGTGGCCGCCGTTCACCATCACTTGATCCGCGAAGGCACGCGCACTCAAGTGAGCCTGGTGCTCGAGAGCGGCGAACCCCGCGAGGTCCATCATTTCTGTTTGTTGATCGGCTACGGCGCCGGCGCCATCAATCCCTATCTGGCCTTCGAGACCATCGAAGACATGATTCGCCAAGGGCACCTCAAGCTCGACCCGGACAAGGCGATCAAGAACTACGTCAAGTCGATCAACAAGGGAGTGCTCAAGGTCATGTCGAAGATGGGCATCTCGACGGTGCAAAGCTATTGCGGCGCCCAGATCTTCGAAGCGGTCGGCCTGGGACAGGAGGTGATCGACAAATACTTCACCTGGACGCCGTCGCGGGTCGGCGGCGTCGGCCTGGACGTGATCGCCCAGGAGACCCGCGCGCGTCACGATCATGCCTTCTCCGAGCGGCCCACCAACGGTCGCACACTCGACGTCGGCGGTCATTACCAGTACCGCAAGGAAGGCGAATACCACTTGTTCAACCCCGAGACGGTGCACAAGCTCCAATACGCCGTTCGCACGGGGAACTACAAGACCTTTCAAGAATACAGCCGCCTCGTCAACGATCAATCCAAGCGCCTGGCCACGCTGCGCGGCCTGATGGAGATTCGCTTCGACCAGTGCACGCCGGTGCCGCTGGAGGAAGTCGAGCCGGTGGAAGAGATCGTGAAACGCTTCAAGACGGGGGCGATGTCGTACGGCTCGATCAGCCAAGAGGCCCATGAAACCTTGGCGATCGCCATGAACCGCATCGGCGGCAAAAGCAATACCGGCGAGGGGGGCGAAGATCCCGAGCGCTATCGTTGGACCAACGAGCGGGGAGATTCGAAGAATAGCGCCATCAAGCAAGTGGCGTCGGGCCGCTTCGGCGTCAACAGCCAGTACCTGGTGATGGCCAAGGAATTGCAGATCAAGATGGCCCAAGGGGCCAAGCCGGGGGAGGGCGGCCAACTCCCCGGGCACAAGGTTTATCCGTGGATCGCCAAGGTGCGCTTGTCGACGCCGGGCGTCGGCCTGATCTCGCCGCCGCCGCACCACGACATTTATTCGATCGAAGACCTGGCCGAGCTGATCCACGACCTGAAAAACGCCAACGAACACGCCCGGATCAGCGTGAAACTGGTGGC
>JANWVS010000627.1 GCA_025056835.1 Gemmataceae bacterium
CCGTGGCCACCATGAGTCGTTTCCTTTAGGCAGTAGGGGACAGTCGGGGATGACAACGTTCGCCGCGCGACGTGCCCAAGCAGCACGCGCAACCGCGAGGCGGCGCCGGAGGGGACGGGGATTCGCCGGTGCCCGGCCTCTCTTGGCAACTGTGGGATACAAAAAGGACCCTGTCAAATGTTCGTCGGTCTTCAACCGGCCAACACGGCATTGACGTACTGGGCATCCGGCAGCCGCAGGCACCGGCCGTGCAGCAGCCGGGCCGCCTGTTGGACGTGTTGCAGCGGCGCGGTGAAAAGTTCCTCGGCGAGTTCCAGCGGCCAACGGCTGAGCAGCACGAGCCGGGCATGGACGGCCGCTTTGGCCCAGCTGTAAGCCGCTTCGAGGTCGGGAGGGCGTTCGCGGAGGATCCGCTGAGCTGCCGCGCCGGCGTCCTCCGCCTGGCGGATCAGGGCGGCCCCCGGTCCCAGTTCGGGGGCGGCATCGGTCAACAGAATGATCGTCCCGCCCGGCCGCGTCACACGGGCGGCTGCCTGCCAGGCGCGGGCCAGATCGGCGAAGGTGTGCCGTCGCGCGTCGCCCGCCAGGGTGGCCAAAACCACATCCGCTGGTTCGTCCACCGCGATGCGCCAGCGTTCGTCGAGCAACTGCTCGGCGTGAGCGCTGCTCTCGACCGGACCGGCAACGACGTGGGCCACGCCGCCGACGCCGTCTTCGATGATTTGCACGAAAAAGGGAACACCGAGCAGCCACGCCACTTCGACGGCTTCCCGCTGAAGCGGCCAGGGAGCACCGCCGGGGGCCGTCAGGTCGAGCCGTCCGTGGACTTCGCGCAGGGTGGTGTCGTCGCTGAGAGCGGGAAAAATCGCCCCGGGTCCGCCGCCGTAGCCCAAACGCGTGTCGTAGCACCGCCGTGTCAGCACGACGCACTGGTCGGCGTCGACGACGGAGCGGTTGAGGTACAGTCGGCGGCCGTGGCGCGTCGTGGCCAAGTAAGCCAACTTGCGGCGATCACCGGGTTGATGGACTTCGACCCGTACTTCGTGAAATTCCTCCGGCAGATCGTCAAGCCACGGCTGGCCGCCATCCGGGGGAGGGCAGACCAGGGTGACGGACTGCATCGACACGTCGGCCAAGCGGAGATGTTGCAGCAGCGGCGGCAGCAAGCGCGGCAAACTCGACAGCGTCTCGTCCACGACAATGGCGATGTGGTCCTCCGGCGTCAGCGCTCGGTGCAGGGGTGGAAAGCCCATCGGCTGCGCCAGCGCCGCGGCGACTGCCTGCGCCGGGTCGGCCAGCGAAGGCGCCGTCGGGCTGCGCCGCACACTGATCAGACGTTCGGCCGGTATTTCCACGTCGCCGTGGTTTTGGCCCCAGGTGATGGGAACGCGCATGGTGGGGCCATTGTCGGCGGCGGCCGTCGGATCGGCAACCCTCTTTGGCCGTGCCAGCGGCGCTGCCCGCCTTTTCGTGGGCTTTTGGTATAATGCAGCCCAGCCAGCCGCGAGGTTGCCTCGCGGGGTTGGTCTGTCGCGCTGTTCATGGAGGTCGCCATGTCCGCGAATCCCATCGTTGGCCGCCACCTCATCGCCGGCAAGTGGCATGAATCGACCGGACGAACTTTTCCCAGCACCAATCCGGCCCGCGTGGAGGAAGTCATCGGCGTCTTTCCCCAGGGGACGAAACCAACGGCCGACAAGGCTGTCGCGGCCGCCCGCGCGGCTCAACCCGCGTGGCGGCGTACCAGCCGCATCCGCCGGGCCGAGCTGTTCGATCAATTGGCCCAGATCGTCAAACGCGAGACGGAAAGCCTGGCGCGGCTCATGGCTCGCGAATGCGGCAAGGTGATCACCGAGTGCCGGGCCGAGGTCGTCGAAGGCCTGCACATGATTCAATACGTCTTCGGAACGGGGCGAATGCCGATAGGCGAGGTATTGGCCTCGGAAATCGCTGAGAAAGACGCCTTCATGCGCCGCAAGCCGTGGGGGGTGGCCGCGGTGATCACCCCCTGGAACTTCCCCTTCGCCGTGCCGCTGTGGATGCTCGGGCCGAGTTTGCTCGAAGGCAACACCGCGGTGTTCAAGCCGTCGGAAGACACGCCGGCGATTGGCCAACGG
>JANWVS010000628.1 GCA_025056835.1 Gemmataceae bacterium
GAGCGCCTTGGGAAGTTTTTTACGGGCCTTGCCTGCGCCTTTGGCCATAATTCGTACTCACTCATCGCGCCAGCCTGCGAGCATGGCCGGGCTGGCGCACGTGATGACTTCGGCACTATCTTGCAGATTATTGTAGACGCGGACGAAAGCGCTGACCATGCCGGTCGACTACAGCGCAGGCGGCACGTCGGCGCGCGCCCGTTGCGGTGGCGGTTTTCAGGCGCGTCGGCGGAACGCGGCCGCGGCGATTCGATTGTGCCATCAGTCCTTTGCGTCGGTCGTTCAACCGGCCCGGCTCGTTTGTCAAGTAACAACTTGCGCCACAATCGAGCGTCCGTGCGACCGCGATAAACCTCCCTTCGCGCTGGTGGGCAGCCGAAACGAATGTCCCTAGAATAATCATTCATCCTTCAGCCCGGGTGTCGGGAGCCTCGCGATGATTCAATGCACTTGTCCTAATTGCCGCGCTGCCTTTCAATTGCCCGACACGGCCGCGGGCAAGACAGCACGGTGTAGCCGGTGCAACGAGCGCTTCACCGTTCCTGAGCGAACCAATCCACGGGCGCCGGGCGCCGCGGTGACGCCCAAGCCCAAGTCGGCAGCACAGAGGGCCTTTGATCCAGTCCCGGCCGACAAGCCGAAGACCGCTGCCACGGGACCCAAGACGCAGGAGGTCATTGAAGAAGTGGAAGTCGTCGAGGATGTCGAAGTCATCGACGAAGTGGAAGTGATCGACGAGGACGAGGGTTCCAGTTCGAAACGTCGATCCGGCCGTCGGGAGTTGCTACACGACGACGATCTCGGTCCTGGCGGCCGCAAAAAGCGGCGTCGCAACGACGCTTCGGTGTCCACGGGTGTGATCCTCGCTTGTGTCGGCGGCGGCGTCCTCGTGCTGGCGATTGTCGCGGGCGTCATTGTTTGGGTGATGGTCAATCGCACACGACCGGTCATCGTTGTCCACAATCCGCCCCAGGTACAAAACAACCCACCTGGGGGGCCGGGGGGCAACCTTCCCGTCGGCCCCGGCGGCAACATCCCCGAGCCAGCCGGCAATAATGCACCGGCAAAGGCCAAGCCGATCGTCCTGATGAACGGGCTGTACAATTTGACGGACCGGTTGACCATCAATGATCCCATGGATCCAATCCGTCCGGGCTGTCGCATCAAGACCTACATCATCCGGCTTGAGGCGGGCAAAACCTATGTGATCGACATGGTCTCGCTGGAAAAGCATCACCAACTACCCAACAGCCGTGATTTCGACCCAGTTCTCCGCCTCGAACTGAACGGCAAAGTCGTGGACGAGGATGACGACGACGGCGGCTATCCCCACGCCCGCCTGAGTTTGCGACCTTCCGTGACCGGGGATTACGTTCTTGTCGCCTCAACCTTCAATCCGCACACCCACGGTTCGTTTCGCTTGCAAGTACGCCATCAACCATAGCTTTATCGTCACGCTGAGTTGACCAAGCAACATTCGGGGACCATCGATCCATGCGGCAAATCACTATCGGCAACGTCACCGAGACCGTCATCGAGCGCTCCGACTACCCGCCGGAAAAAATCAAGGCGATTCTCGGCAACGAAACCATCGCCGTGCTGGGCTATGGCGTGCAGGGCCGAGGCCAATCGCTCAACCTGAAGGACAACGGCGTCAACGTCGTCGTCGGCCTGCGGGAACAGGGAGGCAAAAGCTGGGACTTGGCGGCGCAGGACGGCTGGGTACCCGGCAAAACGCTTTTCTCCCTCGAAGAAGCGGCCGAACGCGGCACCATCGTGCAGTATCTCCTCTCCGACGCCGGCCAAAAAGAACAGTGGCCCAGAATCAAGCCCTTGCTCACCCAAGGCAAGGCGCTGTACTTCTCCCACGGCTTTTCGATTGCCTACAAAGACCAAACCGGCGTCGTTCCCCCCAAGGACATCGACGTCATTCTCGTCGCTCCCAAGGGATCAGGCACCACCGTCCGCCGCTTGTTCCTCGAAGGCCGCGGCATCAATGCCAGCTTCGCCATCGAGCAAGACGCCACAGGCCGCGCCCGCGACCGCTGCTTGGCGACCGGTATTGCCATCGGTTCGGGGTATTTGTTCGAGACCACCTTCCAGAAAGAAGTCTT
>JANWVS010000629.1 GCA_025056835.1 Gemmataceae bacterium
GGATGGACCACCATGTTGTACGGTTTATTGATCAGTGCGAGCCACTCGTCTTCGTAAAGGATCTCCAGGGGGATGTTCTCGGGAGTCGGTTCTGGGCGGTCGGGCTTTGGCAGCCAAATACGCACGCGGTCGCCGGCTTTGAGTTTGTGACTCGCCTTGGCAGCGGCATCGTTGACGAGGACGCATTGAGCCTCGATGGCCTTCTGCAACAGGGAACGACTGTAATCGGGACAATGGATAACCAGAAACCGATCGAGCCGCAATCCAGCGGTTTTGTGTTGCACTTGCAAGTCAACGGCCCGCCCGCCGCCGGGCACCAAGAGTGCGTCGCGGTCCGCGGTCATGGTCCTTTCTTACGGTCGACTTTCAGTTCGATCTGTAATGTTTGATACAAGTCGCGCAGTTCTCGGTTGGCGGTTTCGTCTTCCAAGATCTTAAGCCGTTCGGCTGCGAGCTTGCCATACACGGTGTCGCCGTGTTTTTGCTTCAACTCTTTGTAGCGCTCCGTGGCCGAGTCGAGATTGGCGCGGTCTTCGATGGCTAGGGTTTCGTCGATGACAGCCAAGGCATACATCGCTTCAGCTTGGAGGATCGGTTCCTTTTCGCATTCGTCCCGCAAGTTTTCGAACAATCCTGACAGTTGCCGCAGACGATTGATGCGCCCTTTCGGGTCCGTTCCGAGTTGCGTGATCGTTTCCCACAGCAGTTGGCCATAAAGGTCGAACTTGACGGCTTTACCTTGGGGGCGGTCGGCGAAATTCTCGGCCACATCTTTGGCATGGGGGCCTTGAAGGTAGTAGTTGACCCAGGCTTCCGAATTGTCCCTCTTTTTGGTGTGCCAGTAGCGATAGGCAAGAACGACCACTAAAGCGGCGACGACGGCGGTGATGAAATACCAGACCGCGGATCGTTGCGGAGTCTGGCGAGCGGACTGCAACAATCGCCCCATGCGATCCGCCAACGCGTTGGTTTCAAGCTCTTTGCGATGTTCCGCCTTCATGCGGCGAGACTCCACGATTGGCGCGAAGGGGGAGGTTGCAATACAGTAACTGTGATCATAGGGAGCGCGGCAAAGCCGGTCAAGGACTGTTGCCGTCTCGCGGGAGCATGAGTCATGGTCAACACCACGTTACGAGATGCCGTCAACCGTATCGTCCATCGCGTGCAGACTCCAGCTCAATACCTCGGCGGCGAGCTGAACGCCGTCGTCAAAGACCACCGCCACGTCCGCGGCAAACTCTGTTTGGCCTTTCCCGACGCCTACACTTTGGGCATGTCTCACCACGGCTTGCAGGTACTGTACACGATCATGAACAACGACCCGCAATGGGCCTGTGAGCGGGCCTTTACGCCTTGGCTCGATTTTGAAGCCGAGTTGCGGCGGGCCGGCTTGCCGTTGTACAGCCTGGAAACCTTTACGCCGCTGCGCGAGTTCGACGTGGTCGGCTTCAGCTTGCAATACGAGGTGTGCTACACCAACGTCCTGACCATGCTCGACCTGGGCGGCATCCCGCTCCACGCCGCCGATCGGACCTTCGACCACCCGCTCGTTATTGCCGGCGGCCCGGGCGCCCAGAACCCCGAGCTGCTGGCGCCGTTTATCGACGTGTTCGTCATTGGCGACGGCGAAGAGAGCTTGCCGTGGTTGATGACCAAGTGGATGGAATTGAAGGAGTCCGCGAACCGTCGAGCGGGTTCGCCGCGCGACCGCGCCGACGCCCTAGCCGAACTGGTCGGCAGCGTCAATTGGGCCTATGCGCCGCGCTTTTACGAACCCGAATATCACGCCGACGGCACGATCGCCTGCCTGAACCGTACGCGGGCCGACGTACCGCGCGAGATCATGGCCTGCACCATCCAACAGGACTTCGACGCCATTCCGCTGCCGACTCGACCGATCGTGCCGTTCGTGCAAACGCCGCACGACCGCATCGCTTTGGAAATCATGCGCGGCTGTCCGTGGCAGTGTCGGTTCTGTCAGTCCACCGTCATCAAACGGCCCCTGCGGGTGCGATCGGTCGAGACCATTGTGCAGGCGGCGCTGGAGAGCTACCGCAACACCGGTCACAACGAGATCAGTTTGCTGTCGCTATCCACGAGCGATTACCCGTAC
>JANWVS010000062.1 GCA_025056835.1 Gemmataceae bacterium
CGGCGGAAATGGCCGTTTTCGAGCACGCGGAGCAATTTCGCCTGCAAACCGGGAGCCATTTCGGCGATTTCGTCGATGAAGAGGGTACCGCCTTCGGCCACTTCGACCAGCCCTGGCTTGGCCTGTACGGCGCCGGTGAACGCGCCTTTTTCGTGGCCGAACAACTCGCTCTCCAGCAGCGTCTCTTGCAAGGCCGCGCAGTTGATCGTCACCAACGGGCGATCGCGGCGCCGACTATTGTTGTGCAAGGCTCGGGCGACGAGTTCCTTGCCCGTGCCGCTGGCGCCACGGATCAAGACGGTGGCGTCGGTCGGGGCCACTCTCTCGATCAGCTGCACAATTTTCCGCATCGCGGCGCTTGAGCCGACGAGACGATAACGCGGCGACTCATAGCGAAGGTGTTCCACCCACTGCCGCTCGCGCCGCGCCAGCAGAACTTTCTCAAAGGCCTTTTGAATGTGGACTTCCAGCTCGGGAAGCTGAAAGGGCTTCGTCAGATAATCGTAGGCCCCCTTCTTCATCGCCTGGATGGCGGTTTCAATACTGCCGTGGGCAGTCAGGAGAATGACTTCCAGGGTGGGTTGGCGTTCTTTGAGCTTCTCGAGCAGTTCCAAGCCGCTCAAGCCGGGCATGTGCAAGTCGACAAGGGCCACGTCGTGGCGCCCTTGTTCCGCTTTGGCCAGTCCGTCGAGACCATCGGCCGCCTGCGTCACCATCATCCCGAGCCGCTGGCAGCGCTTGGCCAAGGTTTGCCGAAGTTGCTCATCGTCGTCAACGATCAAGAGATGGATCGCGGCGGTGTTGTTGGCCATAGCGCAAGGTCGACCGTTAGCGTACCGAGAACGCCTTTATTATATCCACCAATACCAGGGTAGCGAGCAGCAGGAAAATGACGATGCCCAACCCGACCGCGAAGCGATCGCCTCGCGTTCGTTCTCCGCTGGTTGTCGGCCGCGCAAAGGAGGCCTCCGCCGCGGCAGGGTTGGTTGACGGCGTAGCGGTGATGGTTCGGCAGGGAACGGCTGCGTTCATGACAACACCTCGATTTGATTCTCGGCAATGGGAAGACTGGTTGCTTGCATCACAACGTGCTGGGCCAGTTGTTTCACATGGAACGACGGCGCTCGGCCGTGCAAAACCAGCCGATCGTTCGTAAGGGTCAAATGAAAATCTCTGATGCGGCCTCCGAGACGCCGCCGCACGTGGACCTCCAACCGCCCCAATTCATCGCGACGAGTCCTGGTGGCGGCATGATCGAGCGAGCGCGGGTCCATAGCACGTCTCCCTGACGCAGCGTTGACGAACTCCTCATCTTTCACTCGAGACAATAAAAAAAGCTCCACCCCGACCGGTCGACCCAGTCAGGGAGGAGCTTTCGTAGCCTGCGGACGTCACCCCTCGCGGATGACGACACTTTTTCATTCTAACCGCCGCCGATTGGAGAAGTCAAGCAAGCCGTCGGTTTTTTTGGAAAGCGACGGCGTGCGGTGCCGCTGCTGCTCGTCAAGCCCGCAGCGTTGACATTCCTTGCTGCTCCCCCCAGAAAAGATTCCATGGCGTTGGCGCTGGAAGATTTCCTGAAAACGGTGCAGCGCAGCGGGCTGCTCGGTCCCGAGCAACTGCAAAGCGCCTTGAAGAACATTCCTGCCCCAGAACAAGCGCGAGCCGAGGCGGTGGCCCAACGGCTCGTACAGTTCGGGCTTCTGACGCAATTTCAAGCCAACAAACTGCTGCAAGGCGCATCCATCGGCTTACAGCTAGGCCCGTACCGGATCTTGACGCCGATCGGCAAAGGCGGAATGGGGATGGTCTACCTGGGCCTCGACCAGCGAAGCAAACAGCACGTTGCCATCAAGGTGTTGTCCCCGCAACGGCGCCGGGAAGGCGACCGGCACCTCATTCGCTTCCGCCGCGAATTGGAGATTTCCAAGAAGCTCCTGCATCCGCACCTCGTCGTCGCTCAAGACGTCGGCGAGGAGCATCAAGTGCATTACTTGGTCATGGAGTACATCCCGGGCCAGACGTTGCACCGCCTCGTCACGACCGAAGGCCCCCTGACGGTGCCCCGAGCGGCCCGCTTGTTCCGGGAAGTGGCCGACGCCCTGCACTACGCCCACAGCCAAGGCTTAATCCACCGCGACCTCAAGCCGGCCAACATCATGGTGACGCCCAACGATCACGCCAAAGTACTCGACCTCGGCTTGGCGATCTTCCAGGGCGAGACGGTCGACGATGCGGCTGTGCTCGGCGGCAGAGGACACGTCGTCGGCACCTTTGATTACATCGCCCCGGAGCAAACGCGCGACGCCGCCAAGGTCGATCCGCGTGCGGATGTGTATGCCTTGGGGTGCTCGTTGTACTTCGCCCTCAGCGGCCGACCACCCTTTCCTACCGGCACCGCCAAGGAAAAAATTCAGGCCCATCGCACGCAAGAGCCGCAGCCGCTCCGCGAGTTGAACCCGTCCGTGCCGGAGGAGTTCGCAGCCATCGTTCGCCAGATGATGGCCAAGACACCGGAACAGCGTTTGACCTCGATGGCGGTCGTGCAAACGGCCCTGGCGCCGTGGGTGGGTCATGAGTTGGGCAAACCGCTTGACCAGACCGGCGACAGCGCGTTTCAAGCCGCCGTGGCCGCGCTTCAGTCAGCACCGGTCATCGCCGAACCGTCCGACGAGCCATGGGCCTTTCTCCATCCCGAGCGACGCGACGTCATCCAACGGCACGGCGCCGCGTCGCGGCATTGGCTGTTGGCGGGTACTGTTGTCGCTTGGCTGTTGGCCTTCGCGCTGCTGGTGGTCATTTTTTTGTTAGGATAATCTCCAGGAGCATCCGAGACGCCATGATCAATTAAGGAGGCAGCATGAAAGGCACGACGATCCGACGATACTCGTGCGGTTTCTTTGCCGCACTGGTTGCCGCATCCTTCGTTGCTGCTCAAACGCCGGCTCAAGAGAAGGCCCCGTCGCGCGCCAAACTCGAAAGCAAAATTCCCAATCTCGCCTTCCAGTACCCCGACGGAAAATCATTGGCGCTGTACGATCTCAAAGACAAAAAAGCAATCGTTATCGTATTTCTCTCGTTTGAATGCCCGGTCTCCAACAGCTATAGTTCGACCTTGGCCGACATCGCGGCGGAGTTCGGCCCGCACGGCGTGGCGATGATCGGCCTGACCGTCAATGAAGAGGAGACACCGGCCGACGTGGCCAAGCAGGCCCAACGTCACAACCTGAATTTTCCGGTGTTCTTGGACGCCCGCCTGACCGCGGCCCGGGCGCTGGCTGCCGACTACACCCCGGAGGTCTTTGTTCTCGACGGCGATTTCGTACTACGCTACCGCGGCCGCATCGACGACAGCTACAGCGAACGTCTGAAGAAACACGCCGTCGTCAAAGAGCACAATCTCAGGCAGGTGCTCGGCGAATTGTTGTCCGGGCGGCCGATTTCCGTGGCCGCCACACGGGCGGTCGGCTGTCCTATCGTCCGCGAGGAACGGCCTTTGGCCACGACGGGCAAAGTCACGTACTACCGCGACGTGGCCCCGATCCTCCAGGAACATTGTCAAACCTGCCACCGCCCGGGAGAGGTCGGGCCTTTTTCGCTGCTGACGTACAAGCAAGCGGTCAACTGGGCTGCCGACATCAAAACGTATACCCAGAACCGCACCATGCCTCCCTGGAAGCCGACCAAGGGCCTTCCTTTCCTTAATGAGCGCCGCCTCAGCGACAGGGAACTGGCCACGTTGGCGGCTTGGGTCGATGGCGGCACACCCGCGGGGGATCCGCGTGACGCACCGCCACCGAAGCATTTTCCCGATGGTTGGCAACTCGGCACGCCGGACCTCGTGCTGACGCCCAGCGGCGACTTCACGCTCGGTCCCGATGGCCGCGATGTCTACCGTTGTTTCGTGATGCCGACCAACCTGCCCCGGGATGTGTATGTGACCGCGGTGGAGATCCGGCCGTCGAACAAACGGGTCGTTCACCATGTGTTGTTGGCAATCGACACGACCGGGCAAGCCCGAGCTTTAGAGAAACGTGCCCAGCTCGCCGAAGCGAACCGGTCCGAGGCCGACGATACGCACCCCGGCAGGAAAGCGCGCGATCGCGGAGCGGGGTATTCGACCAACATGGGGTTCGGCTTCATCCCGCAAGGTGCCGGTCTGACCGGCTGGGCGCCGGGGATTGTGCCGCGGCACTTACCGGACGGCGCCGGCATGTTGCTGCCCAAGGGGGCAGATGTCGTCATGCAAGTCCATTATCATCGCAACGGCCGCGTCGAAACCGATCGGACCCAGGTAGGGCTGTACCTGGCGAAGAAAGAGGTCGACAAACCTTTTTACGGCGGCGTTGTCGCCGGTGGTCGCGGTCCGCTCGGCATCCTCTTTTCCATCCCGCCGGGCGATCCCAATTATAAACTCGAAGGTGACGCCTGGGCGATTGCCGACTTCACCATCTTCTTCATCATGCCCCACATGCACCTGCTCGGCAAACAAATCAGCTTGACGATGACACCGCCGGACGGACCGACACAAACGCTCATCGAAATCGGCGCCTGGGATTACAATTGGCAAGAGACGTACATGCTCAAGGAACCGCTTGTCGTCAAAGCGGGGACAAGGTTCCACGTTGAGGCCTACTATGACAACAGCGCGGCCAATCCGTTGAATCCCTTCAACCCGCCGCGGCGCGTGACCTTTGGCGAGCAGACGACGAACGAAATGTGCTTTGTTTTCCTTGGCGGCACGACGGACCAACCCATCCTGGGACGCCGCGGCTTGCCGTTGTCGCCCGTGGCTGGCAAAAAAGCGGCGGTGAACGTGAAATGATCGCCCCACCCAGACACGGGCACCGGCCGGTGGCCATCACAATACGGCGGCGGCGCGGCGCCGTGCGATAACCCGGCGGGACCAATGATGCTACGACGACTTCTCCAAGCGCTGGTTTTCCTCGGGTGTGCGGCGTCGGCGCACGCCGGCGATTCCAAGGCGGATGCACCCTCGACAGCCGTCCCTTACCGCCTGACCGACACGCAGCACGTTTTGGTCCGTGTCAAAATCAATGACAAAGGGCCGTTCAATTTCATCGTGGACACCGGCTGTCCGGTGCTGATCGTCGCGACGCCGGTGGCCAAGAAGATCGGTCTGCAAGCAGAGAAAGGCTGGGCCGTACTCGACAAACTCGAGCTGGAGGGCGGTCTGAGCCAGTCGAAGGTCAAGGCGCGAGTCGAGACCCCGTTCCAGCTCGAAGGGATGAACGGCATGGGGCTGGCCGGAGTCGAGCTGCACGGTCTGCTCGGCTACTCCGTCATCGCCAAGTACAAAATGGAGTTCGATTTCACACGCGACCAGCTGCGTTGGAAACCGCTGGCGTACGATCCGCCCGAACCGAGGCCGATCGGCGTCAAGGGAGGTGCCGGCGGCTTGGAGATGATCGCCGGCCTGATGAAGTTCCTCACGGTGCTGTCGGGTTTGAAACCCGCGCCGCCGCCGGTGCCGCGCGGCTTCCTCGGCTTTCAGATGAGCCAAGCCAACGATGGCGTCGCGGTCAGCGCGGTGCTGGCGAAAAGTCCCGCGGCCGAGGCGGGCTTAAGAAAGGGAGACCGCTTACTGGAGATCGACGGCGCGACCATCACGTCGATTGCCGATGTTCAGCGGGCCACGGCGCGGCTCGTCGCCGGCACCGAACTCCGCTTGCGGATTCAGCGCGGCACGGAAAAGCAAGAACTCAAAATAACGGCCGGTCACGGCTTGTAACCGCGCCTGCCGCCGGTTATGGTCTTACCCCCAACCCGAGCAAAGCGAGCCACAACGAGGTATCCCATGAAGCGGCTTCTCATGGTCATGACGGTGGCGGCGGCCGGTCTGATCGCACCGACGACGCGAGCCGATGATCCTGCCGACGTCAAGTCTGCCGACGTCAAGCCTGCCGTCGTCCCGTTTGAAATGCTGAAGTCGCAACACATGGCGGTCCAGGTGAAAGTTAACGGTAAGGGGCCGTTCCGCCTGATCTTTGACACGGGAGCACCGTTTACGTTGATCAGCAATAAGGTGGCTCGAGAGGCGAATGTCTTCCCGGAAAATTTCAAACCTTCGCCGTTCGCGTTGTTCGGCATGCAACAAAAACCGTACCGTCTCAAAGAGCTGGAAATGGGAGAACTCAAGCTCGCCAATGTCGATGCGATGGTCATGGATCATCCGACGGTCGGCGCTTTGGCCAGTGTCGTAGGCCCGATTGAGGGAATCATCGGCTTCAACGTCTTTGCGAAACACCGTACCACGATCGACTACCAGGCCAAGGCGATGACGTTCGTGCCCGTCAAATACGAGCCGATCAACATGATCGACAAACTCATGCGCATCATGCTGGCGCCACCCAAAGAGCGGAGCCAACCCAAAGTGCTGGCACCGGCCGGGCTTTTGGGAATTCGCGTCGAAAAAGCGAAGGAAGATGAAAACGCCGGCGTGACCATCGCTGAGGTCTTCGCCGACAGCCCCGCCGCAGAGGCAGGTTTGAAACCGGGCGACCGCCTGCTGACGCTTGCCGGACGTTGGACGGATAGCGTGGAAGATTGCTATTTCGCCGCGAGCCGACTGCAAGTAGGCATCGCGGCTGATGCCGAAATCATTCGCGACGGCACGAAGCAAAAAATCAAGATCACGATCCGACCGGGAACGTAGCAACTTCCCGCTGCACGGGAACTCGAAGTCATTGCGTCCGGCAAAAAATAGCAGCCCGGTCGCACACCGCCGTCCAGGGCGGCCTGCGACTCCCGAGTACGGCCGGTACGACCGCACCGCTTGCCGGGTTTACGCCGCCGCGAATTTCCGCTGAAGTTGGCCCCGCTGTTGACGCCGCCGGCATCGCCGGCCATGGTTGAATGGAGCGCTGCTTCGAGGTATCGCTATGGGTCGTTGGGTCGTCGTCTTTTTCGTGCTTGCGGCAAGTGTCGGGTTCAGCGGCGACGGAGATCGAACGAAGTCGGGGCCGCAACCAGGCACCATCTTGCCCGCCCCGTTCGATGCGATCGTCCTCAACGGCAAAGTTGGCGGCAAGGTCGAAAAAGATCGTCCCCACTGCTTGATCTGCGGCAATGGTCTTAATCCCGCCGTGTTGATTTTCGCCCGCGAGGGCGGCAAGAGTGAGAAAACGCTTCTTGAGTTGGTGGAACGACTGGATGCTCTTGTCGGCAAACTTGAGCGCACCGGTCTGGCGGGCTTCGTGGTTTTCCTCAGTCCCGATGCTCGTACCTCGGTCGAGGGCAGCTCGGAAACCGATTCCGAAAAACTCCTCGACGAAGCCACCAAGCGGAACGCATTGTTGGAACGATTGCGAAAATTGGCAGAACCGCTCACGAACGTGCTGATCGCCGCTTATGGTTCGGACGGCCCGAAGGGTTACGACCTCAACCCCAAAGCCGAAGTGACCGTGGTTTTGTACCAACGGCTTCGGGTCCTGGCGAATTGGGCCTTCGAAGACGGCGCCTTGACGAGTGCGGACAACGATGCGATCTTGAAGCAGATCGAAACGGTCTTGGTGCAATCGGCCAACCGGCCCTGATGCCGCGGACTTGGCCGTCCGAGGCAAGCCCGATTACTTACTCGCCGACGTAAGGTAGAAGGGCCATGAACCGAGCACGTTTGATGGCGTCTTTGACGGCGCGCTGGAAGGCGGCACAGTTGCCGCTCCGCTTGCGGCTGAAAAGTTTTCCTTGGCTGGTACACATTTTCTTGAGACCTTGAACATCCTTGTAATCCACGAAAGCCGGCCGGGGGCAGCCCTCTTTCGTGCAAAATCGGCAGCGATTTTTCCGGCCTCGTCCCAGCTTCTTGCGCACCATCGACAGATTTCTCCCCTCGGTCCACTCCAACTTACGACGAACCGTTAGTGTAGCAAGCCAATCGCGGCGCGGCAATGTTCGTCGCCGACGCCGCGAACGATTGATGTTGGCCCAGCTGTCGGATCGCCGTGGGCCGTTGTTCCTTTTTCCGGTCTGGCTGCGGAAAACGGCCCAAGCCGCGGCGTCGGTCACATGCCGACTTCGCGCTTGACGTTGGCGTACCAATTGGAGAACCAGCCCTTGGTGGTTTTGTAAGCTGCCTCGTCGATGATTTCGATGACCATGCGCTTGCACTGCACGTCGGTCTTTTTGCCGTTGGTCCATTTCTTGCAATTCAGAACGGCGTCATTGAACTCTTTCTCGTCGATGGAGCCGTCGTTCCCCGCCGAGGTGTCGAGAATGTCTTTGAGACGTTCAATGACTTTGCTCTCCAACACGTAGCCTTGCGCTTCGCAGACCTGGGCAAGGGCGGCGCGGGCCGACTCGAAGCTGATCCCCGCGGTGAGGGCAATCTGCAAGATTTCCCGCTCTTCCTTCCGATCGATGTACTTGTCGTCGTAACCTCGGAGTTTCACTTCGTCGACAAACCTTTTTTTGGCTTCTTCGAGGGTCATGGTTGAACTCCCACTTTCAAGGG
>JANWVS010000630.1 GCA_025056835.1 Gemmataceae bacterium
TGATAGCCGGCGAAGGACCGCTGGTGCGGCGGTAAATCGCCCACTAATTGCTGGTAGTCGTAATCGTCGCTGTCATAGTCGTCGTAGCGGCAAACATAGCCCGGCTGCTTGGCCCGTTGCTTCTCTTCTTCGAAGGCCCGCAACACGGCGGCATGGATCACTTCCCGACAGCGGCTATTGATCGGGTGGGCGATGTCGGCGTGCAGTTTCGCCCGACCGTCCGCGCCGCGCGTCGCCCGATCCTCGTCGAGACGTTTGCCGCACTGGTTGCAAAAACGAGCGCGCAGGTGGTTTTTGCAGCGGCAATGCGGGCAACGATCAGTCAATTTGCGGCTGGGCATGGCCACAAACACCCCTTTGGTTCCCTCGATGATCTTCAGGTCGCGGATCACAAACATGTCGTCGAAGGTGATGGAACAAAATCCGCTGAGCCGTTCGTGGTTGTCGTCCATGAGTTTGACGCGAACTTCGGTGATGACCACAGGTGTTCTCCTTAACGGACTAAGTGCGAGGATCCATTCACAGCGGCAACTGCTCCGAGCAGGTCCGCACTACGTCTACGCAGTATTGGCCAAAGGAATCTGCCCGCAATCGCCGCGCAAGCTCTCGTGCTTCCGGGCGACTGCGACACAGGGCAAACAACGTACTGCCACTGCCGCTCAGCAGAGCGCCGGCTGGTGCTAGGGCGCGGAGCCGACGGTGAAACTCGGCCAACGGCGGGGCAATCGCCTCGGCAGCCGCTTGCAGGCGGTTGTGCAGTCGGCGGCCGATTCCTTCTACATCACCGGCCCGAAACGCCGCCAGCAGTGCGGTGCCGTCGACTGGTTGCCGGGGGATTTCCACGCGATCGTACACGGCCCGCGTCGAACAACCAAAACGCGGACACAACAACACCAGATCTAATGCGCGAGGCGCAGCCACCGGCGTAACGATTTCGCCGCGGCCTTCGCACCAGGCCGCCGGCAGATGAAAGAAAAACGGTACGTCGCTGCCTAACCGCGCGCCCAAGTCTTCTAATTCGTGTTGACTCAACTTCAACCGCCATAGTCGGTTGAGAGCGAGTAAGGTGGCGGCGGCATCGCTGGAGCCTCCAGCCAGTCCCGCTGCCAACGGAATCCTTTTGAGCAAACGGATGCGGCATCCACGGCCGACTCCCGACCGGGTTCGCAGCAATTGAGCCGCTCGAACGACCAGATTGTCGTCGCCGGTGGAAAGTCCTGATCGCGGGCACGTTATCTGGATGAGACCTGCCGGATCATCTTGAAAGTGAAGGGTATCGAACCGGCGGATCGCGAGCATCAAGGTGGAGATGGCGTGATAGCCGTCGGGCCGCTTGCCCAACACTTCAAGGAAAAGATTTACCTTGGCCGGCGCCCAAACCACAACTTCGCTGCCGCGTTGGAACAGGCGCATGGCTCAGGCCGGACGTGGTCCCCATCCTGGGGAACGGACAATCATATCGACACACTCTCCTTAGTCATGCGGGTGGCAGGCCCGACCGGGTTGGTCGTCCTGACCCTCGGTGGGGGCGAACTGCTCTCGCGCAGTTGCCAAGTCTACCCAATCAAAACCGGACAAGTCAAGGGGGTTGATGATTTTTTGATGAGAATTTTCGGATCCCAAAGATGCGTCTGTACACTAAAGCTCTGGGCAACGCTCAAGCGCCGCTGATTCCACGCTTAACTTGGCCGGAGTCATCCCGGCTATCTCATCGGGTGACCACTGTGGCTCATTGCTCCACGACCGATAGGGTTGCGCGGCGTAGGTAAACGGTCAGCTCCTGAGCGGGGGTCGCGGTGGGGCGCGAACTGCCCTGGAGCCCGAGGCAGCCGAAGTTGCTCGGCCGCACCAATCGACCGCTCCACGGTGGTGCGGCAGGCTTCCTCCGCTGTTACCCGCGCCAAGGGTTCGCCTATGGTAACCTATCTTGCTTTTCCCCTGTGGCGAAGCGGCTTATAATGGGACCGAAAGCGCTGTCTTCAGTGGTCTACTCTCCCTGTTCACTTCGAGGGTCGCCCCATGGCCGCTTTTGATCCTTCGCAACCAAAGCAAGGCGTATTCCATCCCGCTGCCGTCCCGTCCACTGGGCGTGAAACGAACGACGCCACCGC
>JANWVS010000631.1 GCA_025056835.1 Gemmataceae bacterium
GCTCTTCCAGAACCGCGATCCCGCGCGAGCCAATGCGCACCACATCTCCGTGCCCCTTTCTGGGTTGGACCCGCCGTTCACTGGCAATTGGCCAAGGGTGTGCAAAGGGGAGGTGCAAACAGCACGTCCTGGCTGTTGGTCACCCTTTCGGCAGCCTGGCGACCCGCGCGTTAGCCGGCGGGCCCATGGCTTTGCGTCACCGCCTCGCGACGGTTTTGCCCTTGTCGAGGATGGCGAGTGAATCCTGTTCCCGTTGAGTTGCCGCGATCCGATGGCCGCCGCCGTCGTCGCGTCACAACCTCATGTCGTTCACACAAGAAACCTAGGTCGCGTTTTGGGACCAGTCAAATGCGATGGCAGAATTTTCGCACGGATTTGCCCGGACCGTTCGCCGCGCCTCACGAGGACGCCCGCAGTTCGCGCCGTACCAGGCGCACACCTTCGACCATGTTCTTGGCCTTGGCCACGGCGACATGGCGGGCCGTCTGGGAAAAACCACAATCCGGCGTGACCTGCACGCGCTCCGGCTCAAGGTGGCGAAGCACCAGCCGCAGCCGCTCCGCCACCAACTCCGGTGGTTCGATCCAGCTGTTTTTCACGTCAACCAACCCGACCGCGACCTCCATCGGCGGCGGCACCGACGCCAATAACTCTACTTCCGCCATCTCACGACTGGCAAATTCCAAGGCCAGCTGCTGTAGCGGCGCTTGCGCCAAATGCCTCAGCACCGGACGATAACTTCGCCAACCCACTGCCCGGCCGCGGAAATTGCCGAAACAGGCGTGGAGACTGATCTTCGCATCCACACCAGCCACGGTACGAGCGATGATGTCCAGGAACCGCTCCGGCCGGTCCGGATGGCAAGCGAAGCTCGGCTCGTCCAGTTGAAGAAAATCGGCCCCCGCCGCTGCCAGGGCGCGCATCTCCTGATTCACCACCGGTACCAAAGCTGCCGTGATCTCCTCTCGATCGCGGTACACGTCGCCCCCTTGGATGCAGCCGGCCAGCGTGAACGGCCCTGGCACCGGCACCTTTACGGCCACGCATCGCGTCACTTCAGCGGGTTCGACCCCCAACATTGCTGACAACAACGACCGCAATCGTTGAAATTCGGCGACGATTTGCAGGCCCCGCGGCGCTCGCAGGGGTGCGACACAGAGATACCGATCCCGCTGGTCATGGGCAGGCGGGCCCCAACGCCGAGGACGCGGCAAAGGTTGTAAGCCTTCTAGATGTTGGTAGAACCCGAGGTTGAAATCGACCCGCTGCATCTCGCCGTCGGTGATAATGTCCAAGCCGGCGCCACGCTGATCGCTGATCGCCAGCCGCACGGCGTCGTCCACCGCCTCGGCCAAGTCGGCCGGTCCGAACAGCTGCGGCGTTTCAGCAACGTCGGCACACAGCTTGGCATACCATCCCGGAAATGACCAGCTGCCGATCACCGTGGCGGGAATCAAGGGAAGTGCCATGGTCCTTCTCCATGCCGGCGAGAGCAAGCATCCTAAGAAACATGGTATGATTTCCCGATGCGCGGTCAGGTTAGGTTCAACGCGTGCTCGGCTCGCGCCGTCAGGCGCCGCGCGGCTTCCACCAGCGTCTTTTGCGTAAACGGTTTCCGCAAGAACGCGATCTGGACCTCAGGCTCGTCCGGTTCCCAGTCCGCACCGGAAAACAGCAAGACGCTCGACTCCGGCCGACGGTCGCGCCACAGCCGCGCTAAACTGCGGCCATCGAGGTTCGGCATGCACACGTCGCTTAGCAGCAAGTGAAAGGGAACAGGCAGCTGTTCAGCCAGCTGCAACGCATCGACGCCGTTGTCCGTCTCGAAGACCAAGAACTCGTCTTGTAAGATGCGAGCGCAAATCGAACGAACCAGACTCGTGTCTTCCACGATTACTACGGTGCGCACTCCCTCCGGCAAGCGCTGCTTCAGCATCAGACTTTCCGGGCTGACGCGAATCGTCGGCTCAGGCACTCGGCCCGTACCGTTTGCCGGCTGTATGTCAGCTGGCGACGGAACCGCCGCTGCCGCCAGGGCCTCGATCTCGGCCACCACTTCCGGCTGAAGGGTACTCGACTTGTCGCGCCGCTCGATGATCGCCAACGCC
>JANWVS010000632.1 GCA_025056835.1 Gemmataceae bacterium
GAGATAGGCCTTCACATCGTCGAGGAGCTTCTCGACTTTGATGGCGTGGGCCTCGAAGCTGACTTTCGTACCATTGCGGAACCGGTATTCCACGGTGGCCTTGGAGCCGGCGGCTTGCATGTTGACCGGCTCGAAGCGGCCCCAGTTTTTGACGATCTGGTCAAGCCGGCGTTGGCGGTAGCTGTTATTCCCTTCGCCGTAGGTGGCGATGAAGTCCTTCCAGACCTGAGCGGCGCGGGGGTACTGCCGGCGATTTTCGTATTCTTCGGCGAGGCGATCGTAGGCTTTCTCGGCCTCGGCACTGCGGCCGCGCTGCACGATCCGTTCGTAGACCTTGATGTAATTGAATTCATCAGGGAGAGAAAAGCGTTTGACACCGGTAGCCAAGCGGGCGATGGTTTCCGTGTCTTTGAGGGTGTGCAAGGCGAAGGTGCCGGTCTTTTGTTCTTGATCGTGGGTCTCGCCGCCGAAGCGGAAGCCGTAGTAGGCCATGGTCTGAACGCCGAACTGGCCGCGGTGGAAGTCGGCGAACCAGAGGTCGACTTCGTTGGCCTTGTCGGGGTTCAGTTCGACGCAGCGTTTGAGCATCCAGCGCCAGCGTTCGCCGTCGGACTTGGCATCTTCATAACTTTTCGGGACGTGGTGGAAAACGGGATTGCCGTCAGCGTCGACCGGCGCGCCGAAATGATTATAACTGCCGCGGAAGCCCCGGCCGTAGTAAGCGTAACCCTCTTCGTAGTCGGGAAGTTTGCTCAAATCGCTGAGATATTGCAGGCGCCATGGGTCGTGGGTGCCGGCGTACATCAGAAGGCGGGCGTATTGTAGGTAGAAGTCGGCGACGGCCAATTTGTCGGGTTCGTTTTGAACGAGCTTGTAGGCCTGGTCCATCAGCTGAAGCGAGCGGATGCGATCGCGGTGGACGGTGTGGACGTAACGGGCGCCGCCGCGTTTCGTGCCGCGATAGAATTTGCCGGCCACGATGTAGCCGTGGTGCTCCACTTGTGGGCTGGAATAGTTTTCGGCGGCAGCAGCCAAGAGACGCCAGTTGTTGGCGTGGACCTTGATGACTTCTTCGCGGAAGTCGTCGGCTTCGTCCACACGGCCCAGCCGGCGCAGCGCTTGCACGGCCAAGTCAAGGTCTTTGCCGACTTGCATGGGGTCGTTCTTTGGATCGAGGCAGAGCTTGCGGAGACCGTCATAGGCGTCCTTGAAGTTGCCCGCTTGGAACGTCTTGATCAAGAAGTCGCGTTGTTTCTGGTTGTCAGGGTTGCCGCCGGCATTGAGCCAGACAACCCCAAGGGCCAAGGCCGCAACGGCCAGCCCGATTTGCAACCGCACCCTGGTAAACATGAATTCACTCCCTTTCAGCCGACACGGGTAGCGCACTTGAGAACCAACCGCCGGAAAAGACGAGGACCAAGCCCATTTGGTTTGGCTTTCTGGGCTGCTGCCCCCGCGGCCGCACATCGGCACGAGCGGACCGGAGGGCGACGCCCTGACGCATCACCATGGTTTTTGACGCGGAAGTTGTAACGATACCAATCCGCTTAGTAACGATACCAATCCGCCTTGTAAGGCCCTTCCGGTTTCACGCCGATGTAATCGGCCTGTTTCTTGGTCAGTTTCGTCAGTTTCGCACCGAGTTGTTCAAGGTGCAAGCGGGCGACTTCTTCGTCGAGTTCCTTGGGCAGCAAGTAAACCTTCTTCTCCATGTCGCGGCCGTCCTTCCAGAGTTTCATTTGCGCCAGCGTCTGATTGCTGAAGCTGTTGGACATGACGAAACTTGGATGGCCGGTAGCGCAGCCAAGGTTGACGAGCCTGCCCTTGGCCAGAACGATAATCCGTTTGCCGTCGGGCCAAATCACGTGGTCGACCTGCGGCTTGATTTCCTCCCAGCGAAGGTCATCAAGAGCGGAAATCTGGATTTCGCTGTCGAAGTGGCCGATGTTGCAGACGATGGCGTTGTGCTTCATTTGGTCCATATGGGCCCGGGTGATGACGTCGACATTGCCGGTCGCAGTGACGAAGATATCGCCGAATTTGCAAGCCTCATCCATGGTCACGACCTGGTAGCCTTCCATGCACGCTTGCAGGGCGCAAAT
>JANWVS010000633.1 GCA_025056835.1 Gemmataceae bacterium
GGACAAAAAACTCGAAATAAAAGTTAACCCGGGCATGCCCAAACGGCCCGACGAGATCTTCGCGCCGCCGGTGGTTAACCTGCAACCGAATGCGCCCCCGTTGGACAACGTCAAAGGAATCAAGATCGAGCTGACCAAGGGCAGTTACCGTGGGCAGCATCGCTTGGCGGCAACCGATCCACTCGATCCGGTGCGGCGTCACCCGTGCAAACTCTTCCTGGTTCAACTGGAAGCGGGCAAGTCGTATGTCATTGACCAGGTGAGTCAGGTGTTCGACTCCTATTTGCGGCTGGAAGATCCCAATCGCCAACAGATCGCTCAGGACGACGACAGCGGCGGCTTCCTCAACGCCCGCATCCGCATCGTGGCCGGCAAGAGCGGCCAGTACTGTGTCATTGCGACCACGTTTTCCGGGGGCACCGGCGAATTTACCCTGGCGATCCGCGATGAATCGGAACCGGAGCCGGCACCGGCGCGCCCTCTGGCCGCCATTCAAGTTCCCCGGCCCACGGCGCCCGGCCGGCCGTGGACACCTCGGGACTCCCGCCTCGACAACTTGCCGACCAAGACCTTCCGCGTCAGTACTAGCGACGACCTCCACTTTGCCGGCGACGGGTCGGCGTTCTGGCTCCTGGACGACGCCGGCCAGCTCGTGCGAATTACCTTTCCGACCTTTGTCGAAGAGCGCCGCTTGTCCGCGCCGTTTCGCATCAATTCCTTGGCCGTCTCCAAGGCCGGCCTGGTGTTGGCGATCTCGAGCTTCCACGAGACGTGGGTAGTCGATCCGGTGTCGTTGGAAGTCAAGTTGCGCCTCAGCACGCCGGAAGTGTCGCGAGCGCTTGCCGCCCCCGGCTCGACGATGGCCTTGGCCGTGTGCGGACCGACTCCCGGCGCGGCGCCGCAAAATATCGGCCTACCAAATGCCTTGAAGGTCACAGGGAAAGTGTTGACCCTCGACCTGGCTAAAGGGACCACACTGCATCAACAGACCGTGTTCACCCGGCACGCAGCCCTGACGCCCGACGGCCATTACTACTTCGCCGACGGGGGCCTAAGTCTCTTCCGCTATCGTTGGGACAAGGGCCGATTGATCCACGATTTATCCAGCCCGCCGCTTGACGTGAGTGGTCGGCGCCTCACCATCAGTTCGGACGGCCAATGGGTTTGCCTGCCGGGGATCAGCCGAAACCTTGCGTTATCGCCCCCGGGGGTTGACAAGGTGCTAGCGCCTGCGGGAGGCGCCAAGCGATTTGCGACCTCGATATTCTTGGTCAGTGAACTGAAAGAGCCTGCTTTGACCATTGGCTCCGACGCGCTGGTTGAGGTCGTTGGCTTCGATCCCGCCGGCGGCTTCGTTTTCGCCCAGGATCATCTCAAGCCGTTGCTGGTTTACGATCTGCAAGGCCAGCGCCTGGCCGGGTATGCATCAAGCGGCGGACCCGAAAAAGTGTTGCAGTATTGCGCCGCGCCGCAAGGCCGCAAGGTCTTCCTTCGCTATGCCGCCAAACTTGTCTATGCCGAACTTGGAGCCAAGGGCGAGCCGTTGGGACCAGTGGTTGAGCGTCGGGTCCCGGTGCTCAAGATCCAAAATCCGGTTACCCACAAAGACGAGCTTAGTTTCGACGAGCCATTGTTTGCGGGCCAACCGGCGCGGGAGGTGCGTCTCGATTTGGAACAGGGGGTCACGTACACGGTCGCATGCACGAGCAAGCAGTTTCGGCCACATCTGCACTTGGCCGACGATGCCGGTAACCCTGCCGGGATCGCCTTCGCCTTGACCGATACGGCCACGCTGACGGTTCGCCCCATGCGAAGCGGGGTGTATCGCCTGTATGTCTCCGCCATTCAATCCAAGGAAGGCGAGTTTACCCTGACCGTTAGCCGCTGACGCGGGCAATCAGGGCCATCGCACAGAGGCCAAGCCGCCGCGTCTCGATCATGCGCAGGTGCGACGGCAGACAACGGCGCAGCGTTTCCAGCGAATTGCGATGGGCGAACAGGACCACGGCGCGCGGCTGCCGCTCCAACGCGGTCAGCAACGCGGCGATTTCCTTGCTCCGATAGGTGCGAAAGTCGTCGCGGCCGGCATAGAAGGCCATC
>JANWVS010000634.1 GCA_025056835.1 Gemmataceae bacterium
ATCATCCGCGAATTGCCCCCCGGCCGACAGCCCGTCCGCACGGTCACGATCGCGTCGAAGGATCGCGACCGCCTGTACGATTATTTTCGGCAGCAGCTGCGTCGCGGCCGGCAGGCGTTTGCTGTCTGCCCCCTGGTGGACGAATCGGAGATGCTGGATCTGACCGCCGCCGAGCAATTGTTTGAAGACTGGCGGAACGGCCCGTTCCGCGACTTCCACGTCGGCCTGCTCCACGGCCGCATGAGCGACGCGGCCAAGGACGAAGTCATGCGGCAATTCCGGGACCATCAACTCGATGTCCTGGTGACAACGGTCGTCATCGAAGTGGGCGTCGATGTCCCCAATGCGACGCTCATGCTGGTGGAACACGCCGAGCGCTTCGGTCTGTCGCAGCTTCATCAACTCCGCGGCCGAGTGAGTCGTGGCCCGGTGGCCGGCGAGTGTTATCTCGCGGTCGGCACCGTCTCCGACGAAGCCCGCGAACGCCTCCGCATTTTCAGCCAGACCACCGACGGCTTCATCTTGGCCGAGGAAGACGCCCGTCTGCGCGGTCTCGGCGCTTTGTTCGGCACGCGGCAGCACGGCCTGGGTGAGCTACGTTTCGGCCATCTCCTCGACGACCGGGGACTGCTCGAACAGGCTCGTGCCGATGCCTTGGAGCTAGTCCGCAGCGACCCTCATCTGGCACGGCCGGAGCACGCTCGGTTGCGCCGCGCTGTCTTGGAACGGTATGGCCAAAAGCTCGACCTGGCGAGCATCGGCTGACATCGCCCGCCCAACCAAGCGGCGCTCGTTGTGCAGACGTTGGCCCCCCTTCGCCATACACTTTTTCTGTACGGCAGGATGCGTCTCCTTCACCATGAGCAGAGCCGAACCATCCCGGTCGCACGGCAACGGCAGCCCTACTGACACCCGGCTGTCGCGGGCTACGGTCCAGCGCTTCAGCTTGTATCTTCGTCACTTGCAATCGTTGCTCCGCGAGGGCGCACAGACCGTCTCCAGCACCCAGCTGGGCGACGCTCTCGGCATCACCGACGCTCAAGTACGCAAGGACCTTGCCTATTTAGGCAACTTGGGCCAGCCCGGCATCGGCTATCCGGCCCGCGATCTCATCGCTGCCCTGCGCCAACGCTTGGGAATCGACCGGACCTGGGCCACGGTGATCGTCGGCATCGGAAATCTCGCTCGTGCTTTGCTCCATCACCGTGGCTTCGAACAGCAAGGTTTTCGCTTTGTGGCTCTCTTCGACGCCGATCCGGCTAAGATCGGGCAAAAAGTGAACCATCTGGAAATCTCCCCGATGGATAAGATGGCGCAGATCGTCGCCCGCCGGGGAGCGGAGTTGGGCGTCGTGGCCGTTCCCGCCGAGGCCGCGCAAAAAGTGAGCGACGCCTTGGTGAATGCTGGTATCCGCGGTATACTAAACTTTGCTCCTACCGTCCTGCGACTGCCGCCAAGCGTGGCCTTGGTGTCGGTCGATTTGGCCGTGCAATTGGAGCAATTGGCCTTCCTGGTTCACCTGAATCGGGAAGACCACGGCGAACCTTAGCTGCTGCGCCTCGGTCGGTGGCGACGCTGACGAAGCCCGGCCACACGCGGCCAGGGACAACGCCACGTCGCCAACGTCGGCCACCGCAGCGACGGCTTACCCCGTAGTGTAACGGTAGCACAAGAGATTTTGGTTCTCTTTGTCCAGGTTCGAATCCTGGCGGGGTAGATAAGTCATTATTTAGCAAGTAGTTACGACGAGCATCAAGGCGCACAGAGTCGAACTCGGCAAGGGGTTGTGGCAACTCTTGGGCTTGGGTTTGCGATTCGCTGCGTCGTGCTTCAAGTCGCTGCCCTGCATCCAGTGCGCCGCGGTGTGCGCCGCCGGCCGGCCGGGGCTACGAACAGGGTGCGCCGCACGCCGAGGCCATCGGTGGTGAGGCTGGCCAGGTGGTTGTTCCTTTCATCTGCCTGTCTCCACAAGCTGCGCTTGTGACAGCGTCAACAGGGTCACCGTCAACGAAACCCGGATTTTCTCAGGAAATTTAGGGGTTTCGTTGACACGGGGTATCCCATGAGTGAGGTTTCGTCAGCCGCACGACCAC
>JANWVS010000635.1 GCA_025056835.1 Gemmataceae bacterium
CCCAAATGATGAGCGTCGAATCGAACAGGCCTTTGCGTTTGAGGTCCTGCACGAGGCCCCAGCAGGCACGGTCAATGTCCCGGCATTGATCGGGCAGTCGACCGGCGACGTTGGCGTGCGTGTCCCAGTTATTGTGATAGATCTGCACGAAGCGTACGCCGCGCTCGACCAAACGCCGGGCGAGCAAGGCGGTATTGGCGAAGGTGCCGGGCGTGCGGGCGTCGGCACCATAGAGGTGGAAGGTCGATTCCGGCTCATTTGCCAGGTCGGTCAGCTCCGGCACGCTGGCCTGCATGCGGAAGGCGAGTTCAAACTGTTCGATGCGCGTCCGCGTTTCCGGATCGCCGATCTGCTGAAGCGTTAGTTCATTGAGTTGCCGTAGGCCGTCGAGCATTTGCCGGCGCACGGCGGCGGAGACGCCGGGCGGATTGTTGATATACAGGATCGGATCGCCGGCAGTGCGGAAGGCCACGCCCGCATGTTCACCAGGCAAATAACCGGCGGACCACAGACGGGCCGAAATGGCTTGGACCTGCTCGGTGTTGCTCGACCGCGCGGTCAACACCACAAACGTGGGCAAGTTCTGGTTGAGCGAGCCGAGACCATACGAAGCCCAGGCGCCGATGCAAGGCCTGCCGGTGATCTGGTTGCCCGTCTGCATGTGGCAAATGGCCGGCTCATGGTTGATCGCCTCGGTGTACATCGAGCGGATAAAGACCATGTCGTCGACCATGCGAGCGGTGTTGGGCAGCAATTCGCACACCCACATACCGCACTGGCCGTGGCGGGCAAAGCGAAACTTCGACGGTGCGATCGGAAAACGCGCCTGGCCGCTGGTCATGGTCGTGAGGCGCTGGCCCATGCGGACCGAATCGGGCAGGTCGCGGTCGAACCACTGCCGCATTTGCGGTTTGTAATCGTAAAGATCCATTTGCGGCGGACCGCCGACCATGTGCAGGTAAATGACGTGGCGGGCCTTGGGAGGAAAATGAGTGCGCGGCAAGGCAGCGCGATGGCCGGTGGCGGTGTCGGCCGCGGTCTGAGCCTTGGACGACTCGCCCAGCAGGGTCGCCAGAGCCGCCGTCCCCAGAACGTGTGAGCCGCGGCGGAAGAAGTAGCGCCGCGTGATGTTGCGAACGTATTCGTTGAACATAACCCGAACCTTTGGATCTTCACAAGGGGTTCGTCGTCGTACCCAAGTGCGCGATGGTCGAAAACTCGGCTGCCGAAGTCGGTAGACTTTATTATACAAAACACGAGTACCTTCGGCTCGGACCCCCACAGTGATCGTGCCGCGGCCGCGGTGGTCGTTTGCCGTCCGTCCGAAGGCTGGATAACGATAGAAGAGGCCCTTCGTACTCAACCGTTGCCTGTTATGGTCGAAGCCGATGAAGCATTTCAGGAGAAACCTCCGATCGGCCGCCCTGCTAAGCCGGCGCAGGATGACATCGCGCCGCCTGCGAGCCGGCCGGTCGACGCCGAAGAGGTTGCGGCGCCTTTGGGTCGGCAGATGCCGCGGCCGGCCGGTGCGCGGGACGGCGGTCCACGCAGTCGTCGCCACCGACCGTCGGACGACAACGACCCCCTCTCGACGCTGATTCCCTACCGCAATGGCTTGGCCTTGGCAGCCTACTATGTCGGCTTATTCAGCCTCATACCTTGCGTCGGCGTCGTGCTCGGCCCGCTAGGAATCATTTTTTGGCATTCTTGGGCTGCGCCGGGCGCGGGTAGAACCGCGCGTCAAGGGGACCGCCCACGCTATCGCCGGCATTGTTTTGGGCGGCATCGGTTTGCTGTATCATCTCGCCATCGTGGGCTTGATGTTTGCCGGCATCGTCTTCAGCGGCAGACGGTGAACTCTTTCAGCGAAAATAATCGACGGCGTTGCGAAACAGACGTAAACCATCGCCTTCCGGGGCCAGGCCGAGCCGCGTCCACTGCGGATGCTGCACGGGGAGGACGTGGCGTTCGGGATGCGGCATCATGCCGAGCACACGGCCAGTGGCATCGCACAATCCGGCCACGTCGCCTTGCGAACCGTTGGGATTGATAGGAAACGGCCCCGGTCGGCCGGCGGCATCGACATAGCGC
>JANWVS010000636.1 GCA_025056835.1 Gemmataceae bacterium
CCACCATGAGCGCCGCGGCGTCGAAGCCGTGGTGTCGAAGCCGCGAACGCCGGCGAAGCCGCCCGCCGCTGGAGGTTTGCCCCAGAGTTTTGCCCGAGGCCGCCGCGTTGCGGTTGTCACCCTTCGCGTGTCAGTACGAACGGGCCGGCACGGGTCAGGGCTGTTCGATTGCGCCATAAGTCCTTTTGCGTCGCTCGTCAACCGGCTTGGCCCGTTCGGAGAATAACGACTTGCGCCACAATCGAACGGCCGTGCAGCGTCGCCCTGAAAACGTCTCTCATTTGCCTAGACTTGGTTCCACAGTCCTCGTATAATTTCGTACTCGTTTCCCGGGCGCCATCTGGGATTCGAAAGTGGGGATGGAGCTGAATGCTTTCCTTCCTTGTATGACGCTCTCCCGGCTAGGATCACGCTCCTTGCGACGTTGAACCTGGACCAAGCCCCGGCAAGCTACCTCCGAAAACTGCCAGCGGCGGTTGAGGTTGGACATCATCGTCAGCCGCGCCGGGCTGTTGTTGTCGCCGTGGCCCTGTGCTGGAAGCCTTGGAGCCTGCTTATGCTTCAGAATCTACGCAATATCGGCATTATTGCCCATGTTGACGCGGGCAAGACGACCACAACGGAACGCATCCTCTACTTCGGCGGCTCGAAGCACAAAGTCGGTGACGTCGACGAGGGTAACACGACCACCGATTACGACCCCTTGGAAAAAGCCAAGGGAATTACCATCAACAGCGCCGCGGTGTCGTTGGAATGGGGTGACACGCGCATCACTCTCATCGATACACCGGGACACGTCGATTTCACAGCGGAAGTCGAGCGGTCCCTTCGCGTTTTGGACGGCGCTGTGGGGGTCTTTTGTGCTGTCGGCGGCGTCGAAGTGCAGTCGGAGACCGTCTGGCACCAAGCCGATCGCCACGGCGTCCCCCGCATCTGTTTCGTCAACAAACTTGACCGCATGGGGGCGGATTTTTACGGCTGCGTCGAACAGATTCGAGAGAAACTACAAGTCATTCCCGCCGTTTGCACGATCCCCGCGGGCCAGGATGAAGCGTTTCAGGGGGTCATCGACTTGATTCGGATGAAGTTCTGGAAGCAAGACCCCACCGATCCCACGCATCTGCGGTATGAGTGGACGGATATTCCGCCGAAGTACCTCCACGATGCCCACCATTGGCGCGAAAAGCTGCTCGACGCCGCGTCCCATGCCTGTGACGACTTGCTGACCGCCATCCTCGAGGGTACCACCGTGACGGACGACATGATCCGACACGCCCTCCGAGTGGGTACTCTTTCGGGCAAGCTGACGCCGGTTCATTGCGGCTCCGCGAAGGAGTTTCACGGCATTCGGTTGTTGCTTGACGCCATCCGCGACTATCTCCCTTCACCTGCTGATCGCCCGCCGGTCGAGGGGATTGTGCCCAAAACCAAAGAAAAAGTGCTGCGCAAACCGCTGCCGAGCGAACCTCTGTCGGCCTTGGCTTTCAAGACCGTCAGCGAAAAACACGGTGATCTCGTCTTTTTGCGCGTTTACTCGGGAGAATTGAAGCCTGGCGAATTCATCTGGAACGTCAGTGTCGGCAAAGAGGAGCGGGTTAGCCACATCTATCGGCTCTTTGGTGATCGGCGCGACCGGCTCGAAGCCGCCGGGCCGGGGGACATTGTCGCGGTCGTTGGCCTGAAGCACACGGCGACGGGGCACAGCCTCGGCAGCAAAGACCAACCGATGTTGCTGGACGACATCCGTTTCCCGGAACCAGTGATTTCGCAAGCGCTGATTCCCGCCAAGAACGTCGACGAAACCAAACTCGCCGAAGCCCTTTCGAAGATGGTTCGCGACGATCCCACGCTGAAAACCAAGACCGACCCGGAGACGAATCAACTAATCCTCAGCGGCATGGGGGAGTTGCACCTGGAGGTTACCATCCACAAACTGGAGAGGGATCATGGAGTGAAGTGTACCGTCGGCAAGCCGATGGTGGCCTATCGCCAAACGTTGGCGAAACCCGTTGAGTTGGAAACTCGCTATATCAAGCAAACCGGCGGCCGCGGCAAATACGCCGTCATTCGCATGCGCTATGAGCCGCTT
>JANWVS010000637.1 GCA_025056835.1 Gemmataceae bacterium
GGTTCGATGTGCCATCCGTCCTTTTGCGTCGGTCGTCAACCGGCCCGGCTCATACGACACATACCGACTTGCACCACGATCGAACGGCCTTGGGGAAATCTCCGCGACCTGCCGTACTGCCGGATTCAGGTTGCCCGCCGGTCGCCGGCGCGGTCAAGCCGCTGGTGGCGGACAACAAGAAAGAAGCGGCCGGTGGGGAATCGTGGCGTCTGCGCCTTTTGCAATCGTTCGACCGATTTTTCCGCGAACACCCCCTGCACCGGTCTTAGTGATTTGGCCTTGCGAGGCGGTTGGGTTGGTCGCGTTTTTGCGGGTCTTGTGAGCCGCTGGGTCGCAGATTTGCCCGATAGAGGTAAACGGGGTCGGAGGAAATCGACCTTGGGGCAGGCGCGGCCGTTCCCGGCGACGCCCAAACGCGAAAGGATTGGCGCCATGATACGCAAGTCCTGGTTTGCCATCGCTTTGTTCCTCGCAACCACAACTGAGAAACCGGTCTGGGCACAAGCCAAATTACTGCCGCCGGTGCCGCTGGAAGAATCCGACAAGGGCGTCGTGCCGGCGGCGGGTTCGCAGCTCAGGCCGGCCGAGCCGCTCGTTCGGCCCCTCGAGCTGCACACCGCACCTGCGGACGCCGAGCGACCTTCCGGTTTGACGGGCGGCGCGGCAATCTATTATTTGCGACCCTACATCAACAACAACGTGGCGTTTGTCACCACCACCGGTATCGGCACGAGCACGCCGGTTCAGAACACGACCGACTTCGAATGGGACTTCCAGCCTGCCGGGGCCGTGTGGGCCGGCTGGACCAGCCCGTGCGGCCCCGGACTGCGCGGCCGCTATTTCTATTTCAACCATGATTCCGAGACCGCCCGGGCCAGGCTTGGCGTCGACGCCGTCGGCACGACTTCGATCGCGCCCCCCGCGGGCGTCTCGCCCTCGCTCGAAATCGGCGGCGATCAGCGCGGGTTCAGCGCGCCGGGCATCTTGCTCAATGACCTGCGCGGCGAAGATTTCCTGACTTTCAAAAGCGCCCTGGAAATTCAGAGCATTGACCTCGAAGCCACCTATGCCTGCAACCTGGGCAGCCTCGACCTGCTCTTCTCGGTCGGCGGCCGCTATCTCCAGCTGAAGCAAAATTACTTCGCCAGTCTCGTCAACTTCGTTGACGACCTCAACAACGAAAACTCCCGGCTGGACTGCGATCACAACTTCCACGGCGCCGGGCCGACGCTGGGCTGCCAGGCAACCTGGCGCATCCCCAAGACCAATCTTGCCACCTATGGCCTGGGGCGGGCGAGCTTTCTCGTCGGCAAGTCCCGACTCACAGCGGTTTTCTCGGAGGTGATCCTCGACGAGTTGGGAGGCGATCAGAACAATCTCGCCGTCAAACACTCGCAGCAAAACCTCAACTTGCCGATCCTCGAACTGGAAGGCGGCGTGCAGTACCAATACCTGCTGCGCCGCTCCCTCCTCTACCTCCGCGGGGCCTGCGTTCACCAGACGTACTTTGATGCGGGCGGTCCCTCCAGCCGCGGCGGCAATTTGTCCTTGTTCGGAGCACAACTCTCCCTGGGACTGCTCTATTAACCCAGGAAGATGCCGTCGTAGGTCGCCCGCTCAAACAAACGATCCACGACGCGCGGATCGAGATGGACGCCGCGGAACGAGGCGAGCACCACCTTCTTGGCAGTCATGCCGCCGCCCTTGCCCAGCGCGTGAAACAGATCGATCTTCTCCACAAAACCCGGGTTGCCGCCATCCGTCGGCTTGGCAACCGTGCGAACCCCCACGCGCATGTGATTGGGGAACGGCTGGTAGCGGGGGAGCACGCTCAGCGCGCCGAGCACGCCGCCGTTCATGAGTCCTTGGCCGTCGAACGACATGACCAGCGGCAACCAGCCCTTGTCGGCCGAAACGTGCAGTTCGCGCACCTGATCGCCGTTGACGTCGCCGACCGCGACAAAGATGCCGTTCTTGAAACCCTTGCCGAACGGCTCAAAGGTCCGCCTCGGGACCGGATTCATGACGCCCAGATCAGTCGGCGAAAACACCTTCACGGTCGCGACCATGCCGGG
>JANWVS010000638.1 GCA_025056835.1 Gemmataceae bacterium
TTGCGCGGCGACCTCGGCTGGTGGTTGACGTTGCTGCTCGTCACCCTGCTGGGGGCCTTGCATGCCCTGACGCCAGGCCACGGCAAAACCTTGGTGGCAGCTTACCTCATCGGCCAGCGCGGCACCGCTTGGCATGCCGTCGTCCTGGGAATCATCACCACGTTAACGCACACCGGCGCCATCCTTCTCTTGGCAGCGGTGTTGTTTTTCTTGCCCAACGAACTTCACGAGCGCTTCCAGCGCTGGGTCGTCCACGGCTTGGGGTTGTCCGCCGGCGTCGTTATCGTCTGCCTTGGATTTTGGTTGCTGCTGCAACGTCTCGGAAGTCGATCTCATCGGCAACATCGGCACGAGCACGCGACGAGCGGCAGCGCCGGAGCCGCCGCCGGTCACAGCCACAGCCATGGCTTTTTCAGCCACAGCCATGCCTTCGCGCCGGACGACGCGTCTCCGGGCGGTGTGCGCTGGGGCTCGCTGATCGTGATGGGAATTACCGGCGGCCTGATTCCCTGCGGCGACGCCGTCGGCGTCTTTCTTTATTATGTCTTGCACGGCGACTTGTGGATGGTGCTGCCGGCGTTGATCTGTTTCAGCCTCGGTCTGGCCAGCGTTCTGGTCTTGGTCGGCGTACTCGTGGTGCGCGTCCCGGGATTCGCCGAATCACGCCTTGGCCAAGGCCGCATCGTTCAGGCCTTGCCGACGCTAAGTGCCCTCATCATCATCCTGATGGGTTTGTGGATGTGTTATACCGGCAGCGTGCGCTGAGTTGATTCTCGTTCCGGCGCTTTCTTATATCTTAAACCCTGTCTCCAACCCGACGTTGTCGCTGTCGCATGCGCGTGGTCGAATTGATAGCTTGGCACGTGCGCATTCCGCTCAAGAAGCCGATCCGCCACGCCTCGCATGAGCGGACCGAGACGGACAACGTCGTCGTGCGCTGCACCTTGGCCGACGGGACGACCGGTTTCGGAGAAGGCGTGCCCCGCGACTACGTCACCGGTGAGACCATCGACTCGGCTCTGGCGTTATTGCGGCGGAGCGATCTCGCAGCCCAGTTGCCGGAGTGTACCGACTTTGCCCAAGCCGTGGCAGCGGCCGAACGGCTCCGCTTGGCCCCCATTCCAGGCGACGAGCGCCAATGCCAAGGCAACGGCGCACGCTGTGCCGTCGAACTGGCCTGGCTGGACGCCCAAGCCAAGCGTTTCGGCGTCCCGCTGTCGCAGGTCACGCGCCTGGCGGCGCCCGAGTTGTTTGAGCCGAAAGAGTGGGTGCGCTACAGCGGGGCGATCACCTCGGCGACAGGCTTCAAGGCCAAACTGGCGGCTTACAAGATGCGCTTCTATGGCTTTCGGCACTTGAAGGTGAAAGTGGGGATTGACGGACAGGACGATGTTCGACGCCTCGGCGCCATTCGGCGGCGCGTCGGTCGAGGCATGGAGATCCGCGTCGACGCCAACGAAGCATGGACGGCCGACGAAGCGGTCGAGCGCATTTTGGCCCTAAAACCGTTTGCCATCGAGTCGGTGGAACAACCCGTGCCGGACGAGGCGACGGCCTGCCTGGCGCGCGTCCGTCGGGAAACCGGCGTGCCGATCATGCTCGACGAGTCGTTGTGCAGTCTCCTGGATGCCGAACGCGCCGTGGCCGCGCAGACGTGTGATTTGTTCAACCTTCGCCTCTCCAAATGCGGCGGTTTCATCCCGGCCTTGCGACTCGCGCAGTTCGCCCGCCGGTACGGCCTGGGTTGTCAACTGGGCTGCCAGGTGGGCGAGACGGCGCTGCTGAGCGCCGCCGGCCGGCATTTCGCCAGCAGCGTCGCCGGTCTCCGTTGGTTGGAAGGGTCGTACGACCGCCACCTGGTTCGCGAAACGTTGAGTCGCCGAGATTATACTTTCGGCTACGGCGGTTGGGCGCCCGCGTTGTCGGAGCCTGGACTGGGTGTGGTCCTCGACCCGCAGGCGTTGCAGCGGGTGAGCATCCGCCAGGAGGTCCTTCTTGGCTGAGGCGCCGCGGCCGACGATTGAAGCGTTCACTGCCGGCGATGGTTACGTCTGGCGGTATCGCCGTTT
>JANWVS010000639.1 GCA_025056835.1 Gemmataceae bacterium
CAATTCGTAAACGGCCGGGCGGTCGCGCTCTTGCGCGTCAAAGCCGATTAATAATTGCAGAGTGATTTTGACGCGCGGCGGAGGATAGTTGTTCTTCAGCATCGCTTGCTGCAACTTGGCGATTTGGCCCGGTGATCGACCCAGCCAAGAGCGCAGCACCAAGACGGCCTGTTCGCGCACGTCCTTGTGCTTGGTGTTGTCCAACGCCGCCAACACTCCTTCTGGCTGGTCGATGGCTCCCAAGCCCGTGACCCCGACGCGACGCGCCCAAGGATCGTCGGCGGCCGTCAATTTGCCCGCCGCCGCCGCCGGGTCATTCGAGGCCAAGGCCTCGGCGTACTTGCAAATCAAGGCGAACTCTTTCAATTGTTGTTCATTGCGTCTCAATTCCGGCGGGAACTTCTCCAGGAATTCGAGTGTACCGCGGCGGGTGGCGCTATCCCAGTGTAGGCCGGCGTGACCCGGGGGCGACTTAAATTCGTAGGTGTGTTCCTTGCCGACCAGCGTCGCTTCACCTTCGACGGCCAGGGCATAGAAGAACAAAGTTGGTTGGTCTTTCGAAATGTTGTCGGCACCGCCCGGATGGCGTCCGTAAAGTTCGATCCCCAATTTGGAACCTGGTGTTTTCAGGTGCAGCGTAAAGTTCTCATCGTGCATCTTAAACTTGACCGTCGCCGATCCCGCCGCCTTGGTGTTTGTCATCACCACCAAACCGCGGAGGAAGTCGAAACTGAAATCCGCTTTGTCGGCTTTCAGTACGGTGATCGACGATTCCAGTACCGACAAGGGGCCAAACATGCCGACGTCGCCGACCAGCTTGACTCCGACGGCCTTGTTCGCCGAACTGAGTTGCGCCTCGAACATCGACGTCAACCGCGTTCCGGCGGCGATGACGTCGCCTGCCTTGATCGCACGCCAACCCGACGCGCCGGACGTCAACAGCGCCCCCTTTACATCGTTGCAGATCGCCGCAGCCTCCTGGCCAAGGCATGTCGGCGGCGCCGCTGTTGCCAGCGCCAGGAAGATAACTCCTTTAAAAAAAATGACCAACTCTCCGCGGCGATACTCGGCCATGCGTGCCCCCAAGTGACGTCTTGCAGGTCTCGGTATCTGTAGTTGTAACCGGCTGAGGCACGGAATTCCAGAAAAATCATCAGGATTCCGGCTTTTTGCCCCCAAACCTTTGAAACTTTGCGTGCTCGGCTAGCCAATTATACGCGGGCCGTCCGTCCCAGGGTGTCGGAAAAGCTAAGTCGCCATGAATGAGCCGGCCCGTAAGCGGATTTTCGACCCGGGGCCCCGATGCGGGCTGCCACAATCGCGTTATAATCCCGGCTAAACTCGTGCCTTTCGAGAAGCCGAGCGTCGTGACATCTTTTTGGCTTGCTCCAAGGAACAATGTCATGTCCACACCAGCTGTTCAGTCCCGTACGTGCCCGATTTGCGGCCACGCGCTGAGCGCGGAAGACCACAATTGTTCGACCTGCGGAGCCAACGAAGAGTGGCTCGAATTGGGCGAAGCCTTCGCCTTTGTTCGTCGGCGTTTTCAAGAATGGCACGCTGACCGCCGCATTTCGCCGCCGCAGTGGCAGCGAATTAACCACCATTACGCGGACTTGTATCACAAGATGCACGCGGCGATCCAAGAGCGACAAACGGTTTGGACCGGGGTCGGCTATGCTCCTAAGAACCAATGTTGGAATTGCCGTGACTATGAGACGGACGCGGGACCGCATTGCCGAAGGTGCGGCGTCGTCGTGGATGGCCCGGCGGTGCGGTCGCTGCGGGCCTGGAAACTGCTGGCGCGCGAGATTCAAAAGCATCGGGAGCAGGGCTGGCTGTCCTTGTATCAGGCCCACCAGTTAGAGACGGACGTGAACGAGCGGATGGCGGCCCTTCGCGTCCGGCTGCAACAAAACCGCGTTTATTCCGCCGCTCCAGTTGACAGGCCGAAGGAGCCGAAACCAGCGGAACCGCGCCGCTCGTTCTTGGAAATACTCGTTGATCCCCACACCATTCAATGGCTGCTGGCCGCGGGCGGGGC
>JANWVS010000063.1 GCA_025056835.1 Gemmataceae bacterium
TACTGATTGACGCTGCTGATCGGCCGGCCGGCGAAGGACACCAACTCGTCGTCGTAATCCAGGCCCCGGCGATAGACGTCGCTGTCTTCGAGAATCTGCGTCACGACCATCCGGCCCAGACCGGCCTTGTCCGCCTGCGTCGCGATCAGCGCGCCGAGGCTGGCGTGATCGGCATCAAGCCCTGCCCGCAAATGCCCCATGAAGTTCTTGATTTGGTTAATCGAAATCGCGTAGCCGACTCCCGAGTTGACCCGGCCGCGCTTGTCGAACGAGCCGCGGCCGTTGATGCCGATCAGTTCGCCCTTCATGTTGAACAACGGACCGCCCGAATTGCCCGGGTTGATCGAGGTGTCGATCTGAATGCAGTCGGTGTACTCCAGCAGCAGGCCGGCAGGGTATTGATAACGATGCACGCCCGAGACCAGGCCGAAGGTCACGGTCGGCGTGAAGTCCGTGGCCAACATGAACGGATTGCCCATGGCGATCGACCAGTCGCCTTCGACGACCGTGTCGCTGTCGCCCAGGACGGCGAAGGGGAACTTCTGGCCTTCGGTCTTGGGCAAGAGCTTAATCAAGGCCACGTCGCCGACCTTGTCGATGCCGACGACCACGGCGTCATACAGTCCGCCGTCGGGCAAGCCGCACTGGGGCGTGGGGCCGGCCGGCTGCACGACGTGGAAATTCGTCAGGGCGTAGCCGTCGTCGCTGATCAGCACGCCGGTGCCGCCTCCCTGGCCGCCGCGGGCGAAGACGGCCACCACCGACGGCTGCACGCGCGCAATCACGGCGATTCGTTCTGCTTCCGCTTTCAGGATCGCTTGCGGATCTTGCGCGGCGATGGTTGCGCCGGCCGCGGCCACCACCAAGACGACCAAGCCCAGTTGTTTCATGGCGTCGCTTCCCTTTCTTGGACCGCCCTCGGTCATTGGCTGACGCGGGCATCGGCAAACGTCACATGGTCGCCCAGATCGAGAAAGTCGCGACCGGCGACGACGATCTTGAGCGTGTGCACGTCCTTGACGTTGATCGCCACCTGGCGCTCTTTCGCCGGCGTCGTCGGCGTCACGACGAATTCCTTGCGGATTTCGCCATCGCACCAAATGGCAACCTTGACCCGGCTGTCGGCGAGAACGCGGGTGTCGATCCCGAGCAGGCCCTTGAGGTCCTTGTACTTGCCGCCGAGGTCGTATTCGAGTTCCGTGTAGGCGTGCATCGACAAGCCTTTGGCAAACGACTTGCCGTCGAGGAAAATGGCGTCGCCTTCGAGGTTGGCATCTTTGCGGTAGCGGGCGCCGACGACGACGCCGATGCGCGATTTTTCCACGACCTTGACCGGTTCGAGGTCGGACAGATACGTCAGTCGTCCGAAATTGAAGTCGAGGCGGGCCAATAGCTCACGCCGCAGCTGGGTCTTGCTGCCGAAGACGGTTTGTACGCTGAGAACGTTGCCGTCGTAGCCGAGCTTGACCGCGTGCAGCACATTACCGTCGCGATCGAGCACCTTGCAGATCGGCGTCTCGGCGGGCGGATCGGGACGCCAGAAGACCAGGCCGTGGACTTTGTCCAGCAGGACGTCGATGGTCGTGCCGGCGGCATCGCTCTTGAACGAGATCTTGGTCCCGTCGGGATCGGCGTCGCCGATGACGCCTTCGATGGTGTTGAGTTCGCCGTCGCGCAGGACGACCAGCCGGTCGCGTTTGATCTTGCCGCTGGCGACTTCGCTCCACTTTTTCTTCAGGCTTTTGTTGCCGGCGTCGTGTTGCAACGTGACCACGGCGGCGAGGGGGACCGTCACGGTCAGGCCCGAGCTGAGGGTGGCGACGACCTCCTTGCCTTTCAGCGCCAGGGCCGAGCAGTGCCAGGTGCTGTCGTCGATCAAGCGAAGCGTGGAGTAGCGCGGCAGCTCGACGGCTTTGGGAGTGGCGAAGTCGAGGGCCAAGGCTTGCGCGATCGGGGTGGCGACCTGGCCCGTGCCGGTGGCCAAGACGATTTCCGCATCGGTGACGCGGAGCAGCGTGCCGCTGAGGTTCTGGCCGGTCAGCGTCCGCAGTTCCTCGCCGGCGGCGCCGACCGCGGCGAGAAGGACGAGAGCGGCAGACACGAGCTTTTTCGTCGGCAAAGGCAACATGGCAGTCGGTGCGGATAGGAAAAAGGGCCGAGGCCACGCTGGACAAGCGGCCTCAGCCCGGTGTGCCTGGCGCCAAACAGCATCCGCCGTGGGTGGGCTAACGCCGCGTTTGCGTGTTGGCCAGATTCCGGAAGTAATTCTCAATGGCCTCGCGGTGCCGCTGGGACATGCCCTGGGTCAATTCCTGAAGGGCCTGGGTCCGCTCGCGCGGCGGCAGGCTGCCCCAATTCTCCATCAGCTTTTTCAGCTTGGCCTGGTCGATCATACCGGTACCGCCCTGGTTGACGATGCCGGATTGCGTCGCCGGGCTGGTGGGATTGTTGCTCCGCGGCCCGCCCTCGCTCGGCTTACCGCCGTTGGGGCAGTTGCCGCTGTTGCACTCGCTGTCGTTTTTGTTCTTGTTCTCAAGTTCCTTGATCAGTTCGTCGAGCCGCAGGACGATCTCTTTTTGCAGCTTCTGCGTCTGCGGGCCGCCCCGGGCCAATTCGAGCCGGCGCTCGACGTTTTCCATCTTGCGGGCGATGGCGCGCAGGTCTTTTTCCTTCCAGGTGTGCATGTCGAGCAACATCAGCATCGACACGGTCTTATACCGCTCGGGCGAGAACGGGGCGTCATCGATGATCCGCTCGATGGTGCGGGTGGCATCGGCCTTCAACAGCAAGGCGTGCTCACTGACGGCGCGATGGAAGAGATACGCGGCCGGATCGACGACCTGTTCGGGCTGGAAGAGCTTGAGGACGTCGAGCGCTTCTTCGTAGACGCGGCGATGGGCCAACGCACGGGCGTACGCCAGGCCGAGATTGGCGCGGAAGAAGATCGGGGCCTTCGTGTCTTTCAAGAGCGCGGGGACCGCCGTCGGAGCGGGGGCCGCCTGGTCGCGGGCCTGGGCGAGCAGCCGAGCTGCCTCGGGGCTGCCCAGCTCGAATGTGGCCGCGACTCGTTCGAGAATGGTCGAGCCTTCGCGTTTCCAAATCTCCTCGAAGCGCGCTTGGGTAGCGGCATCGGTCTTGCCCAGCGCTTTGAGCCAAGCCGCGGCTTGGTCGCGCGCCGCCTCAACGGTGGGCGGCTCCAAAGCCCCGAACGAGGCCGCTTTCTTGTCGGCGCCCAGGGCCGGCGGCGCCAGAAGCGCCACAGCGGCCAGCGATGTGTAGAGGAAGCGCTTCACTTGTTGTCCCCCTTCGCTAAACGGTTGGTGATCTCGAAAATCCGCTCCTGCCTCTCGGAGAGTTGCATCAATTCGCGGCGAATCACCGGGTTGGACGTCTGCTCCCCCTCGGTGGCCTGGTACATTCTACCATAAGCCGCGGTGCGCGTGTTCACGCGAATCTGCATCGAGCGAATCAGCTTCAACTCCTGGATCAACTCCAGCAGCTTCTGGTCGGCGTTGGGCGGCGGCTGGCCGGGAGGCGGCGGATTGCTCTTCTTGTCTTTGAGATCCTTCTGGGCCTTTTTCAGGGCCTCGATCATCTCCTTGAGAGAGTCGATGATGTCCTGCTCGATGTTCTGCGTCACTTCGCCGACGTCGGCCAGGGCCAGGCGCCGCTGGACGTTAATCATGTCGTCGCGCACCTGCTGGAAGACTTCGGGGAAGGCCACGGCCGAACCCTCGGACTCGAGGATCTCGATCGCTTTGCGGGCCTCGGCAACGATTTCCCCTTCGTTGTCCGACAACCGCAAGGCATCCGCCTTATGCTCACGCGTCGGCTGTTTGTCGGGGGCCGCCTGCACCAGGGCATCCAGGCTCTTGGTGTTGTTGTAGACGGCGATCTGCATGGCCAACATGCGCTCGCAGCGTCTGAGCAAGTCGGCCAGCGTCCGTTCTAATTCTTCTTCGCGCAACTGCCGGAGCAGTTCTTCTAGCTTCTTCTTGGCCTCCTCGAAGTTCTTGACCGCGTCATCTTGGTCTTTGCTGGCTTGCTTGTTGTCTTTCTTGGCGATCTTTTCTTCGGCCGATTGTTGGTGGTAGTTGCCTTCCTCAATCTTTTTCTTGCCGGTCTTGATCTCGTCCTTGGGACCTTGCGGAGGCTGGGGTTTCTGGGCAGAATCATCGGGCTTGGGTTCGCCTTGGCCACCACCGGGCTTGGATTCGCCTTGGCCGCTGCTCTGCTGACCCGATTTGGATTCCCCTTGCTTCGGATCCCCACTCCCCTTGGGGTCGCCGGGCGAAGGCTTGGCATCGCCGCCCTTGGGGTCGCCGCCCTTGGGGTCGCCACCCTTGGGGTCTCCGCCCTTCGGGTCGCCACCTTTGGGATCTCCGCCCTTGGGGTCGCCACCTTTGGGGTCTCCGCCCTTGGAGTCGCCGCCCTTGGGGTCGCCACCCTTGGGGTCGCCGGGCTTGGCACCGGCCTGTTTCGGATCGCCGCCGTCCTTGGGGTCGCCGGCCTTGTTGCCGCCCTGTTTGGGATCGCCGCCCGCCTTGGGATCGGCCTTGGCGACTTGGGTGCCGTCCTTGGGAGACGAACCGGCGTCTTTGGGGCTACCCTTGTCGGCTTGCTTGCCGGCGTCCTTGGCTTCGCCCGACTTGTTGTCGCCGGCTTTGCCGCCTTCCTTGGCGCCTCCCTTGGGATCATTAGGATCGCCCTTGCCGTCGCCGGTTTTTTTGCCTTCCAGAGCGGCGATCTTGTCTAAGATCTTGGCGACCTGTTTGGTGTTGGCGTTTTGGATCTTCTTCAGTTCGTTGGGATCGGTCTTGTTGGCGTCGGTGATTCCTTGGGTGACTTTCTGGTCGTGGATCGCCTTGTCGAGGTCCTTGATGATGTCCTTCAATTTGGCGATCTCGTCCTTCAACTTCGACTGGAAGGGGTCTTCTTTGTAGAGCGCGATCAATTCGCTCAGCTTGTTGGCCAACTCCGCCGTCCGCTTCGCAGCGGTCTGCAATTCCCCGGTGCTTTTGAGTTGCTGCTCTTTGAGCTGGGTGATCAGCTCCTCGAACTTGACGCTCACCAAGTCCGTTTTGGCCCGCTCCAAGACCCGTTCCAGGGCCTGGGCACGCAACCGGTCTTCCTCCCGGCTGCTGCGCTTTAATTTGAGGATCAGCTTGTGCAGATCTTGCTCAAAACGGGCAAACTGCTGAGCCAGCACCTGTTGTTGAAAAACGGCGTCGTCCCGCAATTTCGACGGGGAAAGCCGCTCCTCCGGCACCTGAGGACCGCCTCCGTGCACCGCTGCGGCCAAGATCAACCCCAGCATGCCGCCGATCAGGACCATCGGTATCAGGATGCGCGCTTTCATTGCCTGGACCCCCATCAGCCGTCCACCCGCCCCCGCCGGGAGACGGTCAGCAGTGATGACGACTTACCAGCCGTTCCCCAACACCATTAAAATCCGTTTTGGGACCCTTGTCACCCCTTTTTCCGCCACAAGCCGGCGAATTCTGGAAAAATCACGGCTCCGGCGGCGGCCGCGGCCCCGCTATTTCTTCTTCGGCCCTGTCAGTTCTTCCAGGATTTCTTGGAGCCGGCGTTTATGAAAATCGTCGAACCGCTTGGCCAATTCGCTTTCGCGGTCGCGGATAAAGACCAGGCTTTCGAAGTTGCGGGCTTCGGTGACTCCCTGCGAAATCGCGATCGCCACCTGATTGAGGTCCTCGTAGAGCTTGTCCAGCTGTTCCCGCAGCTGTTTGGCGTGGTCGAGGTGCAAACTCGTGCTGGGCGGCCGCTTTTCGGTCGCCTCACGGTCCAAGGCTTCGTAGAAGCGGTGGGCGGCCTCTTCGGTCGTTTGAAACGAGCCAAAGTTCGGGTTGATGATGAAGTCCAACGGTCCGACGACCTTGGTCCGCACCTCGTCGCGCTTCGCCTGTTGCACGCGGTTGACTTCCAGCTCGCGCAAAATCCGCGTAAAGTCGGCGTGCAACTCCCGCGTCACGCTGGCGCCGTCCAGCACGGCCTTGCGCACCTCGTCGGCCCGGATCGCCGAAAGAGTCAGCAGATTGGCGTCGGTCGCCGCCGGCAGCCGCTGGATCTGATCAAGCACCGACGTGCGGGCGTTGGCCACCTTCTCCAACACCTTTTCCAATCGCTCACCCAAGACTTCTTCTTCGATCGCGACCTGGGCCAACAGGTCGTTTTCGGAGACGACCAGGAAGAAAAACGGGGCCTTCAGCCGCGTGGTACTCGGACCGGTTTCGACGTTGTTGTCCGTCGCGGCGACGCCCAGCCGCAGGAAGTACAGCTGTTGCGGTTCCTTGATCGGGTCGCGGGTCTTCAGGCGGGCCAAGTGGCGGCGCAGGTCGAAGCCCTCCTCTTCCTTCAGCTGGTGCTCCTTGAGCCGTCCCCGCGGCGCGGCCGGACGGCGCGTGAGGCGCTCGGCCAAGGTGGAAAGCGGGATCTCCTCCAAGGCCCGTTCCTTGAGGCGCTGCTCGAAGGCCTCCATGGCCGCTCGTTCCTCGCCGGAACTGGTTTGATATTTCTTGGCGGCCTCGAACAACCGACCCACCCAGGCCCAATAGGCCATCGCAGCGGCAGGTTGCAGCGCCGCCGGATGGTACTGCAACCCGGTGGCGATCAGCCCCGAGCGCCGGACACGGGAATTGCCTTGCGACAGCACCAATCCCGAGCGATCCTTGGTCGGATCGGCGGCGGCGCTGGACAGCTGAAAATCGACCAACTCCGTCTCGAAGACCCACTCGCAGCGCGCCAGGCCGTGATCGTCGCGCAGGCCGCCCAGCAACGGCAGCAGGGCATCAGGCGTGATCAGGTAGCCGTCGATGGCCACACCCCCGCCGCTCTTGCCCGGCTCGGTCTTGAACCGCGGCTTGCGCAACACCACCGCCAGTTCGACGGCGTTGATCTCCGGCGCCTGGTCGTCGACCGGACGGATGCGATACTTGCGCCTGCCGTAGACGTTGTCCTCGTCGTGGCATTCGACGCTGAATTCCAAAGTGGCCGTGATGTTGTCCAGGCGGAGCGAATAGCCCTTGCCGTCGGCGGCGCGCTGCACTTTCGTTTTGGGCATGACGCCGCCGCTGTCTTTGACCCCCGATGGCCCAAACGGGGCCAGGGCGATTCCCTCTTTCAGTTTGCGATCCACTTCCGCCCGCAACGTCAGGCTGGTGCCGTGGGGAACGTCGAAACTGGTCGTGTCGCCGCTGGCCGAGACCGGGTAATTCTCGATGAGTTGCCGCTTGCCCTTGAGGGGGGCTTGGCTCCCCTGGAGCCGGTAATACAGGTAGGCCGGTTCTTCTTTATCCACGAACACCGCGGTGACGGCCGGCGGCGGGACCAGCTCGATCCGCAACGGTTTCGTCCAATAGTCGGCGCCGCGGATGCGGAACCGTCCCGATTCCTTCAATTCGTTCAAGTCGAAGCCATACCGTTGGTCCGAACGCAGCTCGCACGGCGTCAAGGTGCGCGTCGACTCGCCGCGATAGTCGACGGTCACTGTCGCCGGCACCTCCAGCTTGCGCAGCTGCCGACGGTAGCGCCGCGAACCGGCGAGTTCTTCCAGTTGGGCGAACACTTCTTCGAGCGCTTTGTGGGCCTCGAAATGCCTGGCCCGGAGCGGCTGCCGCACTTCGGGCCGCTCGTCCTGGATCTTCAAGCGGTCGAGCGTCCATTCGCGCCAATCCAACAAGCGGGCCAGGGCCTGTTGGTCGAGCATGGGCAGCTTGCGAAGCTCAGGACCGACGGCGGCGAAGGTCTTGCCCTTCCAGGCGTCGTCGATCATGCTGGCGGGGACTTCCTTCGGCAGTTCTTCGAGGTCGAGCACCCAGCCGTCGTAATCGCTGGGGATCGCCACGCGCTCCAACAATTCCTGAGAAAGGAAGCGCGGCAGGTCGGCCCAGCGCAACGCCCGCCAGCCGTCGGGGGCTTGACGATCGGCAACGACCCATTGCACGGCGCGAATGGTCAGCTCGGGCCGCTGCTCGTCGCGGCCAATTCGCATCTCGCCGGGATGGCTGGGTGTGTCTTGGAACCGCACCACCTCCAGATGGGCGCGGCGCGGCCAGTACGAGTCCATCAACAAGACGTTGCGTTCCGTCCAGATCGCGGCCACGTCGGCAAAGCCGGCGAGAAAATCCATCGGCGCGCCGCTGCCGCCCAGGACCGCGCTCAACCCGCAGGCGGCGGCTCCCACGACCACGAACACTCCCACCACCAGCGCCGCGACCGCCAGCCACAGGCGTTTCAGCCGCTGCCAGTCGAAAACCTCGGCCACGAACAGGCTTTGCACTTTCTCCCCAGCCTCCTGGATCGTTTTCTCGACCATCGGCGCCGAATAGCCGAGTTGGGCCGCCTGCTTCGGATCGGCCAGTTCCACGGCGGTAATCAGCCGATCGCCCAACAGCGTTGGGAAACGGCGCTCCAGGACCAGGGC
>JANWVS010000640.1 GCA_025056835.1 Gemmataceae bacterium
CGGAGCTTGGCGATCTCGTCCCGCTCGCGGATCAGTTCTTTCTTGATGCGCTCCAGCTCGTCTTGAAAGACGGCACGCTGCACCAGCGCCTCTTGTTTGACGAGAGCCTCGACCCGAGCCTCCACGCGCAACGACCACCAACGCTCGGCGTCTTGTTCGCCCGCCGGCAGATAAACGACGTTAGGCCCCAACTCGCGGTCCGGCCCCGACTGTTCGCCGACGCGCAGCTCATCCTTCGCCAGGCGACGATTGTCCTCGCAACGCAAACGCACTTGCACCCTGTCGCCATCCTTGGCCGAGTCGGGCAACGTCCAGAGGCCGTCGATCTCGGCGGTCGTCCGGCCTTGGCCGTCGGCGAGCGGCACGACGCGGATCGGTCCTTCGTTGATACGGTATTCCAGGTCGATGCGTCCCAGCCCGACGCGATCGACAGCGCTGGCGCGGATCGGCAGCGTGTCCCCCGGCGGAACTCGCTTGGCCTCGCTGACGTCCAGCGGCGTCGCTGAAAAGATCGCGCCCTGCAACTGGGGGGCATCGTCGGTCCAGACCGTTCCGGTCGGCAGCGCCAGTTGCGTGATGACGCCGTGTTCCGCCTCCAGCACGAGCGTCGCGCGCTGGGGACCTGCATCTCTGGCCAGCCACTGCCAGCGCAATTCCGTACCGGTGATTGGCAGCGGCACCACCGAAGGAGCGTCGGCCCCTGCCCGGTGGTGATAGATCGTCGCCCCGGCCGGCACGCGGTTGATTCGGAATGCAATCTCCACGCGGCTGTATTGCAGAGCGGTGAACGGTTCGCCGCCCGGCCGCACGACCGCCGGCAACGACTCCGGCCGCACATACGGCGGCGGCTCGATCCGCACCGCCAAGCCGTCGGGCAGCACCTCCACCGGCTCGACCAACTCCAGGCGATACGTGGGACTGACGAGTTCGCCCGCCTCAACGCGGTACGCAACCGGCGTCTCGAGGGCGGACCAGGTGAAAGTGAAAACGCCGTCATCGACCGGTTCCATTAGGCGCCGCTGGGGCTGGCCCTGGGCGGGGCTGATGACCACGAAACACTCGTGAGGCAGGCACGCCCGGGGATCCGTGCGGTGTAATCGCGCCGTCACAATGGCCAACCGGCCGCGGCCCACGTACCCGTCACCCGGTTCGACGTGCAGCACGAAACCGTGGACAGCGTCCGACCAGGCGGCGAGCAAGCGACGGCCGAAAGCTGACCAGCGCTCCGAGACGACGAATGGCACCATCGTCGTCAGCACGATGCCCAGCGTGGCCAGGGCGAGCCGCCACGACGAGCGCATCGGGCAAGCTTGGCGAAAATCCAGCTCGCGTGTTTGGGCCGCGGTTTGGCTGTGAAGGTCGTCAATCAACGGGACTGCTCCATGGGCTGCCGTCCCGGCTTGGCTCAGTTCCACCGCACTAACGAGCCGCTCCTCAAGCTCCGGAAAGCGGTCTTCCACTTGGGCGGCGACGCGCGGCCAGGAAATGCGCCGCTGCCAGGCCCGGCCGATGCTGATAGCGCTGGCTGCGGCCACGGCGAGCAAGGCGAGGTTGGCGGCCCGGAGACCGCCGACAGACCAGCCGTGCAACGCTTCCACGATCAGCACCGCAACGACGCCCGCGGCCAAGGCCAACGAGCCGCCGCACGCGGCGATCAGCGCCTTGCGACCACGGCAACGCCGTTCGAGCCGGCGCAACTTTTTCGCCACCAGCGGCGCAAGTCCAGATAGCTGGTCCAAGATGGATCCTCCTGGAGGAGCGATGGCCACACCTTGGCCGGCGCTACATCGCCTTGACGGCCTCGGTCTGGGGGTTCAGCTTCAACTGTTCGCGGAGCAGGGCGCGATTGACCACTTGCAAAAAGGCCTGGGCACTGGCCTCGATGATGTCGGTGGAGATGGCCCGCCCCCGCAGCGCGCGGCCGTTATGTTCCGCCTCGACTTGCGCCTCGCCCATGGCGTCTTCATCCTGGGTGACGCTGTGGACCGAGTAATCGCGCAGCTTCAGATCGACGCCGGTGATGCGCTCGATGGTTTTGAAGAC
>JANWVS010000641.1 GCA_025056835.1 Gemmataceae bacterium
CCGTCTGACCAATCTCGTCGGCATCCTGGCCCTGACGATCAAGTTGGAAATGGACTTGGCTGGCGGAGTTTTCACGCGACATGAACTTGCCAAAGCCATCCGCGCCGCTGCCGAAAACGGTCTTACGGAGCGCGGCTTCGACAGGGGACAATATCCGCCGGCGGTGTTTAAGGCGATTGGCTCAACCCGCGTGGCACAGCACCCGTACCAGCGGATGAGTTGGCTCGCCGCCATGTTGCCTTTCCTTGGCCATGATGCCTTGTACGGCAAGATCGACTTCGATGCGTCGTGGCAGGATCCACGGAATTGGTTTGTCGCTCGCACGATTGTGCCGCAATTCCTTGATCCCTCGTATCCCGACGACGCTCGCTTTGCGACGGCACCAGACGTCAACGTGGAAATGGCGGCTACTCACGTCGTCGGCATCGCCGGCGTCGGTCTGGACGCAGCGAGTTACGGCAACGATCCGGCCTTCGCCCACAAGCGTGGCGTGTTCGGCTACGACGGTTCGGCCAGCATTGACGAGATCAAGAAAGGTCGCGGCCTGTCCAATACCGCCGTCGCAATCCAGGTACCCCACGACAGCGGCGTGGGGGTGACCCCATGGATCGCCGGAGGCGGCGCGACGGTTCGCGGTGTGCCCGAAAAGAATTCGATCGCTCCCTTCGTGCTGGGTAACGACCGTTCGGGTAAACCGATCACGCATCAAGGCAAGCGCGGGACGTATGTCTTGATGGCGGACGGTTCGGTGCGTTTTGTGACCGCCAATGTTTCCGACAGTGTGTTCCAAGCCATGTGTACCGTCCGCGGCCCGGCTCCAGCCGGATTTGATCTCGACAAGGACGCCAACACCCCCAAGATCCCTGAAAAGTTGGAGCCGAAAGCCGAGCCGAAAACCAAATTACCAGATCGAACTCCGGTCGCCGGAGGTGCGGCCCTCGATCCGCAAGACTATTTTGACACCACAACACAGATCGCTGCCGAGGCTCAAGATGCCATCCTTGGTTTGGCTTCGGCTGCGACCGATCCGACCCGTTTCGATTCAGCCTACAACGCTCTCGTCGACAAGCTCCAACCGATCTTGCAGCAAGGCCGCCGCCTGCAACCTCCCTCCGGCGCCGTTGCCCGGGACTATCACGCGGCCTTTTTGCAGCTGCTCGACGTCGTCGAACAGGTTGTGACGGTCGATTTCAAACAACTGCTCGAGATTGTGAAGAACCCGACACCGGATGCCCAAGTTCGAGTTTTGAAAATTCAACAGCAAATGCAACAGCGACAACAGAGTGTCGGGAAGTCAATACCAGCTCGACAGGCGTATCTCCAGTGGCTCATTTCCGGTGCCGCCGCCGCCCCCAAAGAGTTGAGCGGTGAGGCCCGGGATTTTGATATGGCCGTCAGCAAGGCGCGTAATCAACTGGCAAGCGCCATGCTCAAGATCGAGGGGAAATTATCCGGCGCTGGTGGCCCCGCCGGCGACATGCAAGCGGTGCTCGCTGAGATAGCGAAAGTATCTCGACCAGTGCTGGATGAGGCCGAAAAGATCAAACCGCCTTCGGGGCCGACGAGCCAGGCGTACCACGCAGCTTTCCTCAAATATGTGGCGCAGCAACGTCGGCTCATCGAAACCGACTTGAAGGAACTTGCCACACACTTCGCCAATCCGTCGCCGGCGCTCGGCGCTGTCCTTTCGCGAATTCAAAAGGAGGAGACGGCCGCATTCAATGCCCTGGTAAGCGCTCGTCGTGCGTTTCTGGCTGCTCAACTGTCGTCGGCTTCGGCGGCAACAACCCAAGCGAAGACCCCTTGAGTTTGCTGCGGAAAGGCATTTTGAAAGTAACCCTACAAACCGCGCTGGGCGACGTTCGGCGTCCGCAGTGACAGCCGGACGCTTTCCCGACTTATAACGGCTTGACGCACGAAGCACGCGAAGCGACGCGTCGATCGAATGAGTCGCGAAAGTTGCGGCACTTCTTCTTGGCGGCGCTTCGGACATCAATTTATGCAGCCAAGCGGCGCGGGTCCGGACCTTCGCAGAGCAAC
>JANWVS010000642.1 GCA_025056835.1 Gemmataceae bacterium
AATCGCCGCCCATTTTGAGACCTACTGTGGGGGTTGCTGCGGCACCTCGTTTTGGCCTTGATGGTGGTTGGCTTTGTCGCCGGGCACACGCAGCGGGGGGAAGGGGAAAAAAATCCCGAGGCGACGGCCGACCAGGTCTGGTGAGCGCTCAACCAGCTTTGCGCGGGGCAAGTCTCGTCGTCGGCGAGGACTCCCCGAGCTATTACCCGTGAGCCGAATCCTTGGCTCCTACCAGCGCCGTCATGCCCAAGCGGCGAAGTCCCACAAGCAACAGCGGCAGCGCTGCCGCCTCTGAGGCCGCGTTTTACTGTGAGAAATGGCAATAGAAATAGAAGTTGCGCATTGCAGCGCGGACGGCCGAACCGAATCAGTTGCGGATGCAGGACGGCCTCGACAAAATAAAAAACCTCCACCTGTGCCGTGTTCGACACTTTTGAGAACCCGCATTACCAAATGGGTGCCTCAGGCTCGGATTTTGGATCCCACTGCTGGGTGGGCTTGCAAGCACCGAGCCATTGTCATGCTTGGCTCCCGGCGGGTACTCTATCGGTTCGTCAAAAGAATCGTCGAAATCACGTACACCGCAGAGGTCTTTCGCCATTATACCCGGCTGCGACATCCGATTCAAGTACGCGATTCGGTCAAACTCGAGAACGGCTCAACCATGTCCGGAGGGGAGAAATTGGTGCGAGCATGGTCGCAAGGAGCGACAACGGAGCTGTCGGCCGAGGCCGTTGCGCGGTAGAATCAGGGCCGAACGTCGCCGGCGTTCGCCGTGCGCGCTGAGGTCCGCACGGGCATAGTAGGGCGAAAGTGCCAGCTGGACGCGGAAGGCCGTCACCAAACGGTTCTATCGACGGGCCTGCGACAGGGCTGAGGATGAAAAACTGCCGTCGACCGCCGTCACCAAACGGTACTAACCGCTGGCGTCGGCTTAGCGCGTTTCCACCGTCACCGCCATGATGATCGGGGCTGTGGGATCGGAGCCTTTGACCAGCTCAATCCGTTCGATGACGTCGGCCCGCTTGGGGGTGACGAACAAATAGCGCAGCTGCTGGCTGCGGAGGGCGAAGGCGAATTTTGAGCCGGGTACGTCGACGCGGCGGATGTAGTCGGCAAAATGTTCGCCGTTGAACAGGGGATGGTCTTCGCTGGTGCCGTCGGCGTAGTGTAAGCGGACGATCATCGTCAGGCCGCCCTTGGGGGTGGCGGGGTAGCCCCAACCGCTGACGCCGCTGAGCAAGTGAATGGCCTTGGCCGGCGCATGGCACGGCAGCGAGACCGATTTGGGCATTTTGGGGGCGATCGAACCATTCGGCCCGTAGAGCAGGATGGCATTGGGCACACGGTCGCCCTGGGGATCGACAAAGTGGAACGGCACGCCTTCGAAGGTTTTGGGGTTCCAGTCCTTGAAGACCATGCGTTCCACGGTCGATTCCTCGCTGAAGAACATGCCACGAGTGGTCACGATGGTGGCGGCCTTGGCCAGTGGCAACGGCAGGAACTTGCCGCGCTGCGTGAGGAATTCGAGGAGGTCGATCAGTTCTTGCTCTTTGAGTTGCTTTTCGAAGCCGTCGGGCATCAGCGACTTGGTGGTGGCAACCAGTTTCTCGACGTTGTCGCGTTGCAACAGGTGCTTCTTACCCTCGGTGTCGTAAATCTCAATCGCTGTTTTGGTTTCGGAGGCGAGCAAGCCGCTCATGACCTTGCCGTCTTCAAGGACAACCTGATACAAGCGATAATTGCCTTCGACGCTTCGGCTGGGATCGATGATGTGGACGAGCAGTTCGTGTTTCGGATGGACAGCCATGCCGGTGAGGTCGGGACCGATCTTTTGTCCCTCGCCGGAATGGGTGTGACAGACGGCGCAGTGCTTTTTGAACTGGAGCTTGCCTTCCTTGGGGTCGCCGGTTTTGGCCAGGAGCGGCAGCAGCTGATCGATGACTTTCTGCCGATCGGCATTGGGCAAGGCGCCGCTGCGCTCCAACACGGCCCGGGCCCGCTGGGCGATCCGCCGATCGGGATGGTCCGCCAAGGCT
>JANWVS010000643.1 GCA_025056835.1 Gemmataceae bacterium
AGGACATGATCGGGGCCGGCGTCAAGACGCGCCGCCACATGGGCGTGGTCAAGGACTTGCAACTGACGTGCATCCTGCGCAAGGGCTTTTTGCAGAAACAACAACTGGCCGCCGGGGGCGCCGGCCGCCCCGCGCTGCCGCCGGGACCGCCAAACGTCTCCCAACAAACGCCGGCCGAGCTGCTCGCCGCTGCCAAGACCGAACAGGGCGCCAAGCTCAAGGCCCTGCTGATCGAAGCTGAAAAACGACAGCTGCTCGACGTTCTGCTGACCGCCGCCGGTCGCCCGGAAACCGAAGCCAAGCAACTCGGCGAAACCTATCTCGCCAAGCACCTCGCCGGCACAACGGCCGACCAGCTCAAGCATCTGCTCAAGCACCCCAAGGTCGAGGCCCGCGCGGCTGCGGCCCACGCCATCGCCACGCGCCAGTTGCCCCTCGCCAAGGAACTGATCGACGCCCTGGCTGACGAGAGCTTGGTGGTTCGCCAAGCGGCGCGCGGCGCGCTGGTTCGCCTCGCCGGCGGCCAAGACTTCGGCCCTGCGCCCGATGCTGATGATCTCGAACGCGCCGAGGCGATTCGCCGCTGGCGGAGTTGGCACGCGAAGCAAACCGGGCACCATTGACAACGACCGTTCGCAACGACCCTCGGCGTACTCTGGGGAACCCCGGGGCCGGCCGCGGATCCTTCTCGAGCAGTCCTTTCTCAAGCACCGACCGGCCGCAGCACCTTGCGAAAGACGACCATGCTATCGCCGTCGGCATAGAAATCTTGCAACAAAGCGTGTTGCTCGTAGCCGTGCTTGCGGTAGAAACGCCGCGTCGGCTCGTAATGCGGCTGCGAGCCGGTCTCGATAAACACGACGCGCCCGCGCCGCTGGTGCATGTCCGCCTCAGCGAAGCGAAGCAGCGCGCTGCCCAAACCGTCTCCCTGCCGCTTGGGATCGACGACGATCCACCACACGTGCCAGGTGTTGTCGGTCATGGGGGCAGGCGCATAATACGCGAAGCCCGCAATCGTCCCGTCGCTCTCCAGGGTCACGGCACGATGGCCCTGGTCCTGCTCCCCGGCAAAATAATCGGCCAACACCTCCCGCAGCGCTTCGATTTCGATGGGCCGAAACTTGCCGGTCGCTTCGGCCAGAGCGACAAGCACGGGAGCATCGGCGGAAACGGTCGGTCGAATCATGTCGTCTCTCGGCACACGTTTAGAACCAGTTCCGGCGGCACACCGATCGGCACAACATGGACCTTGCCAAGCCAATGCCCCGCCCCCGGATTGCCGAACCCCCTTTTCGGAGCGACAAACGTCGCTGTGTGTCGGGCACGGATCGCTGCCCCAAGCGGCTCGCCGGTGTCAGCGTCGAGACCGGAGGGAATGTCGATGGCCAAGACCCGAGCCGGACTAGCGTTGACGGCGGCAATCACGCGGTCCAACGGCGCACGCGGCGGACCGGTCAAGCCGACCCCTAATAACGCATCAACGAACCACTCCGCACGCCCCAGTTCGCGCGCCAGGTCGCGGTCGCCCGGCGCTGGCCAAACCAGGGACGGCACGCCGGCGCTCTCCAGCGCTTGCCAGTTGGCGCGAGCCTCGGCCGTAAGGTGGAAAGGCTCAGCAAACAACAGCACGACGACCTCGATCTCCGCCTCGTGGAGCCGTCGCGCTGTCACCAGACCGTCGCCGCCGTTGTTGCCTTTGCCGCAGCCAACCACGACCGGACCGTGGATTCCCAGGGCAAGCAGCACCTCTGCCGCGCCCCGACCGGCGTTCTCCATGAGTACGGCAGTCGTCAGGCCATAGTCGGCCGCCGCACGTCGATCAAGCTCGCGCACTTGAGCGCTGGAGAGCGATTGACCCCCGAACTCTGTCCTGCCCCGTTCTCTGTGCCGTTGGAATTGCGCCTGGGTCAGTCGATAAAGAAAATACCGGCACCCGCCGTGAACGATCGGCCGTTCCAACGTGAAACCCAGTTTCTCCAGCACGCGGCGCGCGGCGGCGTGGTTCGGCAACGGCGCAGC
>JANWVS010000644.1 GCA_025056835.1 Gemmataceae bacterium
TCCGCTCATCCTGTTTCTGCACGGCGCCGGCGAGCGCGGCGACGACGGGCAACTGCCGGTCATGCAAGGAATCGCCAACGGCGGCATCAAGTTCAAGAACGGCGAAAAAAAATTCCCCTTCTTCGTGATCTTTCCGCAGTGCCGTAAGAACGGCAATTGGAAGGCCGGCGGACCCGACGCGAACCGGGCACTCGCCATCCTCGCCGAGGTCCAGAAGGAGTACAAGATCGACGACAAACGTCTGTATCTCACCGGCCTGTCGATGGGCGGCTTCGGCACCTGGAGCCTGGCCGCTGCCTACCCCGACAAATGGGCCGCGATCGCACCTATCTGCGGCGGCGGCGACCCCGCGACCGCCGACAAGATCAAGCACATCCCCTGCTGGTGTTTCCACGGCGACCAGGACAAGGCCGTCCACGTCAAACTTTCACGCGAGATGATCGACGCCTTGAAAAAAGCCGGCGGCAACCCGCGCTACACCGAGTTTCCGTACGTCGGTCATAATTCCTGGGACCCCGCCTACGCAACCGCGGAGCTGTATGCCTGGTTCCTCTCGCATAAGCTCAAATAGCCCCTCTGGCCCACGCCATCCCTCGGCTGGTATCCCTCGGTTAAGGCACGACAACCACCTTGCCTGTCAAGGTACCTGCCTTGCGGAGCGTATTGTCTTCCAGGAATTGATGCGCCGCTGCCGTCTGGGCCAAGGGGAACGTCTTGCCGATGGGGACGCGCAACTTCCCCTCGGCCAGCCAGCGGTTGATGTCGTCGGCACAGGCGCGTTGCTCGGCGGGCGTGGCGTTGAACATGGCGAAGCCGTGCAGGGCCAGGTCCTTGACGTAGAAGGGTCCGACGGGAAAGGTCGGTTGCGCTTGCCGGCCGGCCATCACGATCATCCGCCCCCGCCGGGCCATGAGATCGACCATTTTGAAGAAGTCCGGTTCACGCTGGGTTTCGTACCAGACGTGGACGCCGCTGCCGGCGGTAAAGGTGCGAATGCCGGCCGCAATGTCGTCGGTTTTGTAATTGAGGACACAATCGGCGCCCCAGTCGCGGCACAGTTGGGCTTTCTCCAGCGTACCGACCGTCGTGATGACCTTGGCCCCGACCGCCTTGGCCATTTGCACGACCATGCTGCCGACGCCGCCGGTGCCGCCGTTGACAAAGACGGTTTCCCCGGCTTGGAGGTGAGCGCGCTGAAACAGGCCCAGATGGGCGGTGATGCCGACCAGGGCCGCGGCCGCTGCTGCCTGATCGCTGACGTTCGCCGGAGTCGGGTAGAACCATTCCTCGGCCGCACAGACGTACTCGGCACAAGTCCCTTGCCGGCCGAGCAAGCCTTGATTGGAGCCCCAGACGCGATCCCCGACCCGAAAGCGGCGGGCATCTGGCCCCACGGCGGCGACGGTGCCGGCCACGTCGGTGCCGGTGATGAACGGCTTCGGCAGTGCCATGGCCACCGTGCCGGCGCGAAGGTAGGTGTCGATCGGGTTGAGGGCTGCGCAGGCTACCTTGACGAGAATCTCGTTGCCTTGGGGCGTCGGGGTGGGCAGCTCGCCGAAGCGAATGACCTCGGGAGCGCCGGTCGTTTCCAGGTACGCTGCTTTCATGTCGGTAGATCGCTTCAAGTGCCAGATGCAAACGCGGCCCGACGCGCCGGCCTCATCGACCAGCGGCGCGCCGTCGTGGTTCGTTGAGCTACCTGTGACAATACAATGATCGCGGTACAACGGCGATACGCTTGGTTCGCGAACCATGCCCCGCTACGTCATCCTCGAGCACGATCATCCCGCCCTGCACTGGGACTTCATGTTGGAACGCGGCGACGTGCTGCGTACCTGGCGCCTGCCGGCGCCACCTTCGATCGGAAAAATAGCGGCGCAGGCACTGGCTGACCATCGCCGGGCTTATCTCGACTATGAAGGCCCCGTCAGCGGCAACCGGGGCACGGTCCGCCGCTGGGACGCCGGAACCTACGCGACCATCACGCCCGAAACGGGGCAGAGCTGGACCATC
>JANWVS010000645.1 GCA_025056835.1 Gemmataceae bacterium
CCACAGATGAAAGCGGCCGCGCAGCTTGCCGAGCGAAAGCGTCGTTTGCAGTAAATTCGTCGCCGCACAACCTCCCAAGGCCACGATGTACCTGGGCCGGACCAGTTCCAGTTGACGTTCGAGAAAACTGCGGCAGTTGGCCGCCTCGCTGGGCAGCGGCGTGCGATTGCCCGGCGGTCGACACTTCAGGATGTTGCAGATATAGACTTCTTCGCGCCGGAAGCCGCTGGCGGCGATAATCCGATTGAGCAGTTGACCGGCGGCACCGACAAAGGGCAGTCCTTGTGCGTCTTCGTCCGCCCCGGGCGCTTCGCCCACGAAACAGACCTCCGCTCCAGGCGAGCCGTCGGCGAACACCGTTTGAGTCCGAGTGGCCGCCAGTTCCGGGCAACGGCGGCACGATTTGATCTCCTCTGCCAAGAGCGTCAGTGCCGTTCGCCGCGCTGCCAGCGACTCCGGAGATATGGCATGGGCGGCTTGCTCTTCCAAATGGCTGGCCGGGCAAGGTTGGGGCGCCGCGGAGTCAGGCGCACCAGCAGCAGGAAGCCAGCGCACTCCCGCATCGTACAGGCTCTGCAAATGACCAAGCACCTGGCGCTTCAGTTCATTCTGGTCGATGTCCACTTGGCTCAACTCTCAGTGCGAAGCTGGTCGGGCCTTTGCCCTGTCGATGGTGCTTCAAATCCCACGAACTGGGCCGCCACGTCGTAGAAGGAATCCACGATACGTTGGCAACGCAGTACGCGACAACGAACGGCATGCACGGCGCTGCCGTCGCGCGTTGGCACGACGATGGTGACCTCCGCGGGCAACGGTGCCGACGCGATCAAGGCGATGCCGCCGCGCGATAAATTGCGGACGAAACCGACCACGGGAGCGGCGTCGGGCCCGGCACGAATCTCCACCCGCTTAGTGTAGGGTGCCCGCGGGTGCCGGCGCCGTTCGCGAGTCGGTTTTGCAGCGGCTGACGCGGGCGCCAGCAACCGATCGATCGCCGCTTCCAGATCGTGGTCCGACAGACTGTCGGTCGTGGACAACGCCAGGTCCGGCTGGGGCGTCTGAAAGCGGCACCCGAGTTCGAGCAGACCGTCGGCCGTGCTGCGACAATGCTTGATTTCGGCCGGCACATAGACCGTTTGGTGGTTGATCGTCAAGCCCACGACGATGCGCTCGCTCTGAATGAGGCAGTCCTGCAACAGACCGACGCCCGTCGTGGACAGGTCGCGAACCACAGCGCTATGGGCCTGGTCCCAGGCGATGTCGCCATTGGCCAGGATCGGGGCGACGCGAACCGGTTCGTGCCTCGGCACGCGGAGCGCGCGTCGCTTTTCCGCGCCGCTGGAGCGCGAAAGTCCTAACACGATCCGTCGACCGCCTAACTCCCAGCGGACCTCATCGAGAAGCGACTTGATGATGAGAATACCGCGGCCGCTGGCCAGGGCCAGCTCCGGATCTTCGCTCTGCCCGCGGGCCAATACCGCTTCCACGTCGAACCCGTCGCCTTCGTCGGTGATGATCCAGCGACAATAGTCGGGTTCGCATTCCACGGCCACCTCCACCAGGCGCTTACTCAGCACCGGATCGGCGGTCCGCTCGGCCAAGGCCCGCGCGAAGCTGTCGTCTCCCAATTCCTTCAACGTTGACGACAACCCCAAGTTGCCATGGATAATGGCGTTGGAAAGGGCTTCGTGAAAAGCCACTAATAGCTTGCCCGAACGCGACTCGTGGCAAGCTCCCGCCAGCACCGCCTTGCGCCGCAGCCAGTCTGCGGCGGGTTCGATCCAATCAGGCTTGCTCGGCAGCCGCACGTGGGTCCGCTCGCTGACGAGATAGGCCGGCACGTCCGGAAGGTCGTCGCTCGAGGACATGGCATGGACTGTTGTACGGCCGTCATCTATCGCCGGCGAGTGGTCACCGGCCATCGAGAGCCGGGACCGACTTCGTCCTTTGAAAAACAGCGGTGTTGCACAGCACGAAGTTGAACACGCT
>JANWVS010000646.1 GCA_025056835.1 Gemmataceae bacterium
GGCCCTGGCCAAGAAATTCGTGTTCGGCCAGGTCGCCATCGATTGCCTGGCGGGACCGAGTGAAGTCGTCGTGCTTGCCGACGACAGCGCGCCGGCGGACTACATCGCCGCCGACATGCTGGCCCAGGCCGAGCACGATCCCGCCAGCAGCGTCCTGATCACCTGGCACGCGCCGCTGCTCGATCAAGTCGAGGCGGCCCTGGCGCAACAACTTCCCACCTTGGAACGCGGTCCTTTGGCCCAGGCGAGCTTGGAACAGTTCGGCGCCCTGGTCTGCGCCCGTGACGAAGAGCAGGCCGCCGCGTGGACCAACCTGCTCGGCCCGGAGCATCTGCACATTATGACGCGCGATCCCCAGGCCACGGCCGCCCGCATCGACAACGCCGGCGCGATCTTCCTGGGACCGTATTCCCCCGTCGCCCTAGGAGACTATGTCGCCGGGCCGTCCCACGTCTTGCCCACCGGCGGCACGGCACGATTCGCCAGCGGTCTGTCGGCCCTTGACTTCTTGCGGCGATCGAGCCTGGTGCACTTCACGCGGGCGGGGCTGGAAGCGCTGGCCGGCGACGTCGAAATCATGGCCCGCACGGAGGGGCTGACGGCCCATGCCGCGAGCGTCCGCATCCGCCTGCAAGCCTGACCGGCGCGGCGCTGGGCCGCGGGCATATCATAACCGCGTGCGCCCCGCAGGCCGATCGTTGGTCCGTGCCGACGTCGCCGCGGGGCGGACAACGGTCACGCCACGGGAATTCTGTTGTGTCTCAATTTCTCCGGCCTTGCATCCGCGCCATGGCAGGCTATGTGCCCGGCGAACAACCGCGCGAGGATGAGTTCATCAAGCTCAATACGAACGAGAACCCGTATCCGCCGTCGCCGCGCGTCCTCGCCGCCATCGAGAATGTCTTGCACGACGATCGCCTGCGGAAATATCCCGATCCGCTCGGCACGCAGTTTCGCCAAACGGCCGGGCGGGTGCTCGGCGTCGATCCGGAGAGCATTCTGATCGGCAATGGCTCCGACGATGTGCTCACGATCCTCACCCGGGCGTTTGTGCCGGAAGGGGGCTTGGTCGCTTCGCTGACGCCGAGCTACTTGTTGTACCAGACCCTGGCCGACATCCAAGGAGGCCGGTTTGAGGCCGTGCCGTTTGGCCCAGATTGGTCGCTGCCTCGGCCCTGGCCCTTGCCGCAGGCGGCGCTCACCTTCGTCGCCAATCCCAATTCGCCCAGCGGTACGGTGGTGTCGCTGGAGGCGCTGCGGCACTTGGCCGGCGAACTGCGCGGTCCGTTGGTGATCGACGAGGCGTATGTCGATTTTGCCGCGGCCAACGCCCTGCCGTTGGTCAATCTCGGCACGGTCATCGTGACCCGCTCGCTGAGCAAGTCGTACAGCCTGGCGGGGCTGCGCTTCGGCTTCGCCATTGCACCGCCGGAGTTGGTGCAGCAACTCGTCAAGGTGAAAGATTCCTACAACTGCGACGCCCTCAGTCTGGCAGGTGCCGCCGCCGCCCTCGAAGATCAGGAGTATTTTCGGGTAACGCGGAGCAAAGTCATCGCCGTTCGGCAACGCCTCGAGCGCGACTTGACCCGCCTCGGTTTCCGCGTTGTCCCCAGCCAGGCCAACTTCGTGTGGGCCAGCCGTGCCGACCAGCCGGTGCGGCCGATTTTCGAAGAGTTGAAACGCCGCAAGATCCTGGTGCGGTACATGGACTACGGCCCGCAGGGCGACGGTTTGCGGATCAGCGTCGGCACGGACCAGGAGATCGACCAGCTCATCGCCGAGTTGGCGACGATCGTTTGATGCCGTCCGGTGCACCGTCTCCCGCCGCTCCCGTGTACGCCGCCGCCCCGCGGCGGATACGATGCAGAACAACGACAACTTCGAGACCATGACATGAACCCTCTCCTCGACTCCGACGACCCCTCGATTTACACCTTGCACACGCACGGCCCCGGACCGCGCGGCGCGTTGCCGTTGACACC
>JANWVS010000647.1 GCA_025056835.1 Gemmataceae bacterium
CGACGCGGGCGAGGATCTGAGGCTACCGGGCGCTGTAGCTGCTGAAGAGGCCAACGAGGCCGGGCTGAGCGTTGCCGGCACGCACAAGATTGGCGACGGCGCCTTCCAAGGCACGCGGTCCCTGAGCAGCGCGATCCTGCACCTGGAGCTTGAAGCCGCCGGTGCTGCCGAGTCCATCGATCGGCGGAGCGCCGAAGACCGCGACCTGGGCCGCTAGGATTTTCTCGCGAAAGATGTGCCGCAGCCGCGCCGCCACGGCGTTGGCCGAAAGCTCCGGTCGGCCTTTGCGCTCCTCGAACGGCTTGAGGATGACGAACATGCCGCCGACATTCGAAACGTTCGTACCCGTGAGGATCGAGTAACCGGGCACGTTGATGGTATGAGCTACGGCGTGCTTGAGTTCCTCGTGATGCAAAGCGATGTCTTCCATTTGCCGCATGACTTCATCGGTGCGTTCGAGGCTCGCGCCCTCCGGCAGTTGGCCGTTGACGACCAGATATCCCTTGTCTTGCTCGGGTATGAAACCGCTCGGTACGAGGCGATTCATCTGTACGGTCAGGCCGAGCAAGCCGGCGTAAATCACCAAGGCGATGACGGCAACGCGAAGGATCTTGGCGACGACAGCACCATAAACGGCGGTGAGGACGTCGAACACTTTGTTGAATCCGACCAAGAAGGCGGCCAACACCGCATTGACCGGCTTGCGAGCGACCCAGCCGAGTAGAGCGCCGACCAGGAAGACGCCGAGACGAGCGCCCCAAATTTGCCACATCGGCGAGGCCGAATGGACCGCATCGTCAGCGCCGCCGTGATGGTCTGGGGCATGGAGTCCGAGCCGGTCCAAGACCATGGCGGTCAGAAAATGATAGGCGACCAAGCCAGTGACCAGGGCATAGCCCAAAGGCGGAAGCACTTCGCGCGTTTCGTGGTGGTGTGTTGTGTGCGGCTTGATGAGCGTGACAGCTCGGGCCGGTGCCATCGTCATGGCATTGATCGCCGAAATGACCGTGGAGACGGCGATCGTCAGGGCAAATTGGCTGTAGAACTTGCCGGTGATTCCGGCGAGGAAAACCGTCGGCACGAACACGGAACACAGCACGAGCGTGATCGAGATCACCGGTCCAGTGATCTCGTCCATGGCCCGGATCGTGGCCTCGCGCGGCGGCAGGCCCTTCGCCATCCAACGCTCGATGTTTTCGACCACGACAATCGCGTCGTCGACCACGATGCCGATGGCCAGCACCAGTCCGAACAACGTCAAGTTGTTCAGCGAAAAGCCCATCAGCGCCATGACTGCGAACGTGCCGATCAACGACACGGGGACGTCGATCATCGGCAGCAGGGTCGCCCGCCAGTCTTGCAAGAACACCAGCACGACCAGGAAAACGAGTACAAAAGCCTCGAACAGGGTCTTGTACACTTCATGGATCGACTCGTCGATGAACACGGTCGTGTCGTAGACGATCTTGTACGCGATGCCTTGGAACGAAGGAGATTGGGCCAACTCCTTCATGGCTTGTTTGAGCTTGGCAGCGGTCTCCAGGGCGTTGGACCCGGGCAATTGAAAGACGGCGATCGTCACGGACGGCTGGCCGTCGAGGTAGCTGTTGACGTCATAATTGCGGGCGCCCAGTTCGATGTTCGGCACGCTCATCGGCTTGCCGTTGACCACGACCTCTCGTGTCGTCACCACGTCGCGCAACTTTACCAGGTCGGGACCATTCGCTTTGAGGATTACTTCGCCGAATTCGTGTTCGTACGCAAGGCGCGAAGGGGTGCTGAGAGGATACTGGAAGTTCTGACCGGCAGGAACTGGCGGCTGGCCGATGCGGCCGGCAGGGACTTGGCGGTTTTGTTCACGGAGGGCCTGCACGACTTCGCCGGGCGTCATGCCGCGAGCCGCCGTCTTGTCCGGATCGAGCCAGATGCGCATGCTGTAATCGCGCGGCCCGAGAAACGTCACGTCGCCGACCCCTTC
>JANWVS010000648.1 GCA_025056835.1 Gemmataceae bacterium
GTGTCGACGACATCGCCTTCGTGCGTTCCATGTGGACCACCGACAATAACCACGGTGCCCAACTTCAATTCCACACCGGTCGGCATTCGCTCGAAGGACCGTTCCCGACGATCGGCTCGTGGATCCATTACGGTTTGGGCACGTTGAACGAAAACCTGCCGCAGTTTGTCGTCCTCGGCACGCCGCTGGCTGATTGTTGCGCCGGGGTCAATGGCCATGGCGCCCACTATCTCGGTCCGGCTCACAATGGCGTGCGGATGAACGTCGATCCGAACAATCCGTTGCCGTTCGCATCGCCGGGCCCCGATCGTTTTCGCGAAGAGCAACAAGCCGAGTTCGACCTGCTGGGGCAGCTGAACCGCCTGGCCGGCATCGAGTACCCCGAGGATCCCGTGCTGCGTGCCCGGATCCGTTCCTACGAACTGGCGTTTCGCATGCAGACCGCCGTGCCGGAGATTATGAGGCTGGATCGCGAGACCGAAGAGACGCGGCGGCTGTATGGTTTGGACAACAACACGACGGCGCCGTTCGGCCAACTTTGCTTGGCGGCCCGGCGCTTGGCCGAAGCGGGCGTGCGGTTCATTCAGGTCTTCCACGGCTCCAACGGCGGGGCGGGGGCTTGGGACGCGCACGGCAACTTACGCCAAGGGCACGCCGCCTTGTGCGCCCAGACCGACAAGCCTATTGCCGGCTTGCTCAAGGACCTGAAACGCCGCGGCATGCTCGACGAGGTGCTCGTCGTCTGGGGTACCGAATTCGGCCGCACGCCCGGCGCCCAAGGCGGCAACGGCCGCGATCATCATCCCTATGGCTTTACCTGTTGGCTGGCCGGCGGCGGCATCAAAGGCGGCGTCACCCACGGCGCTACCGATGAGCTGGGCTTCCACGCCGTCGAACACCGCCATTACGTCACTGACCTCCATGCGACGGTGCTGCATCAGATGGGACTTGACCCTCGGCGCCTCGACATTCCCGGCCGGCGCCGGCTGGAAATCGATTATGGCCAGCCGATCCGCGAGATCATGGCGTAACCGGCTGCCGCGACTCGATCGAGCCGAAAGGCCCTACGTGGGAGCTTGGCCGAAGGCCGCAGCCGCGGCAACACTTTACGGCGTCCAATCAGCCGTCGCAGCCACACTGGCGCAGAACTCGGCGAGCAAGCGCGCCGCTTGATCCAGGTCCTCCAGGCTGACGACCTCCACCGGGCTGTGCATATAGCGGTTCGGGATGCCGATCAAACCGGTGGCCACGCCGTCGCGTGCCAGTTGGATGGCGTTGGCGTCGGTGCCGGTGGCCTTAGCCACGCCGCGGAGCTGCACCGTGATCGCCAGCGTTCGGGCAGCGTCTTGTAAGCGCCGCTCGACGTGCGGATTGATGTTCGGTCCGCGAAAGACGACCGGTCCGCCGCCGACCTTGACATCGCCGAGGCGTTTCTTGTCGTTGCTGGGCGTGTCGGTGGCGTGGGTGACATCGACGGCAATGCCGACGTGCGGATGAATCCCGTAGGCGCTGGTGGTCGCTCCGCGCAGGCCGATCTCTTCCTGCACTGTGGACACGCAATAGACTGCCGCCTGTAGCGGTCGGCCGTGAAGCAGCCGCAGCACTTCCATCACCGTCCACACCCCCACCTTGTCATCCAAGCCGGGGGCCGTGAACAGCTCGTTGCGGAGTTTGCGGCAGGTGAGGTCCACCGTCACGGGGTCGCCGGGATTTACGAGCGATTCGGCCTCTTTGCGGTCTTTGGCGCCGATGTCGATCCAGATATCGTGGAACTGCGGCACCTTGTTCTTTTCGTCGTTGGAAAGCAGATGCGGAGCTTTGCGGGCGACGACGGCGGGCACGGGGCCGTGCTTCGACCACACGACCAAGTTTTGTCCCAACAGGATTTGCATGTCCCAGCCGCCGATCGGCTGCACGTAGAGGAAGCCGTGCTCGTCGACGTGCTGGACCATCAAGCCCAATTGGTCGCAATGG
>JANWVS010000649.1 GCA_025056835.1 Gemmataceae bacterium
TCCGGTGGTCGCCGCTCCGGCAGTGGCTGCGCCGCCTCCCGCTGCCGCCGCCGCTCCCGCGGCCCAGACCCTGTCGCCTCCGCCGTCCTCGGCGCCGACGCCGGCTGCCGCAGTACCGACAGCTGTGGCGACTCCCCCCACGACGGCCCAAAGTCAATCGGTGGCCCCCGGCTCGCACCCGAAATTGGTAGTCCGCCGCGGTTTGAAAATCGGCGTCGAATTCCCGATTTACCCCGAGTACAACTACATCGGTCGCGCCGACGAAAAACCGGTCGACATCGACCTCGAAGACCAGGAGCCGCCCGATCGCGTCTGGTGTTCGCGCCAGCACGCCGTCATCCACTACGACGAGGCCACGGGGATCATCAACCTGGAGGACCTCAACAGTTCTAACGGAACCTACGTCAATCGCAATCGTGTTTATCCCGGACAGAAGAAGCAGCTGTTCGTCAACGACACGATCCAGATTGGCACGGTGCACTTGCAGCTGAAGGTATGACGCGGCGACGGAAACTCGCCAAGCACGCCGCGGCAGCCGGACGACCACACCCCCCGGACGTCCGGCTGCCGGCCTCTTGGCCGCGCCGTCGGTAAGGACTCCCTAGCATGGCTGAGGCTCAGGTTTGCCGGCAGTGTTCGCGCGTCAATCCGCCCGAAGCGTCTTACTGTTACTACGACGGCGCCATCCTCGCCGGCCACGATGGCCGCGGTCCGATCCAGGCCGGGTCGGCCCCCTTTCCCCGCGAGTTCGTCTTTGCCAACGGCACCGCGTGCAAGAACTTCGATCAATTGGCCCTGGCCTGTCAGCAGCATTGGTCGATGGCCGTCGAAGTGCTGAAAAAGGGCTATTTTGAAACGTTCTTCGGCGGTCTCGGCCGTGCCGACCTCGCCCAAGCAGCTCAGGAAGCCGCCAATTTCCCCGATCCGGATCGCGCCCTCGATCAGCTGCTGTCCAAGCTGCCGACCAACGTGCTCCAGGCCCCTCAACTCAAGGTGGAGCCGACCGAGGTCAACCTCGGACAACTCAGCATCGGCAGCGATCGCCACTCGGAAATCCACCTCACCAACCTGGGAACGCGCCTGTTGTACGGTTCGGTCAGTTCCGACAGCAAGTGGCTGACGGTCGGGGAGGCTCCCGGCAGCGAACAGAAGTTTTTCCAGTTCGCGGCGGAAGCGGTGCTTCCGGTCCACGTCCGCGGCCAATACCTGCGCGCGGGGGCCAAGCCGCTCGAAGGGCATCTGACCGTGGAATCCAACGGTGGGACGGCCACCGTCACGGTCCGCGTCGACGTGCCGGTCACGCCCTTCAAGGGTGGGCTTTTCGACGGGGCCGTCACGCCGCGGCGGATCGCCGAGATCGCCAAGGCCAACCCCAAGGAGGCCGCCCCGTATTTCACCAACGGCGTCGTGGCCCGCTGGTTCGCGAGCAACGGTTGGACCTATCCGGTCCAAGGCCCCTCCGCTGCCGGGCTGGGCGGCGTGCAACAGTTTTTCGAGGCGCTGGGACTGGCCAAGGCCCCCAAGGTGGTCCTCAACAGTCAAAGTCTGTCGTTCCGCGGCGACGGCGGCCAGAGTTTACAAGCCACCCTCGAGCTGTCCAGCGCCGAAAAGAAGCCGGTCTACGCCTATGCCACCTGCGATCAACCGTGGGTCGATTGCTCCAAGGTGAAACTCTCCGGCAATCGCGCAGCGATCACGGTGGCCATTCCGCGCGTGCCCAATCGCCCCAACGAAGTCTTGCGGGCGACGATCCGCGTCTTCAGCAACGGCAATCAGCGGTTCAACGTGCCCTTGCTGTTGTCGGTCGGACTGCCCGACCCCAATCCGCCGCCGGAATTGCCGCCACCGGAGCCGGAACCGGTCCTACCTTTGGCGAGCGAAGCGGCGCCGACCGAGGTGCTCCCCGCCGTCGCCGCCCTGCCGCCGGTGCCGGCTGCGGAGTTGCCGTTTGCCGAACTCGCCCC